>JBAVZX010000885.1:0-1771 GCA_049589015.1 Phormidium sp.
AGCGGCTAGGGTTGAAGAGTCTAGTCCCCCACTCATGAACATCCCAACTTGATTGGTGCGAAGTCTGTCACCCACCGCTTTTTCCATCAATTCTTGAAAATGTTCTACATACTCACTTGCCTGTTTATAACGAATATAACCATCAGTGGGCAATGTCCAATAGCGTTTAATTTGTCGCCTTTCCTTTGACCAAGTTAAACAATGCGCTGGCGGTAAACGTTGGATATCGGCAAAAGTAGTTGTATCAAATTCTAGGTTCAAACCAAAAAGCAAAAAATCTGCGATCGCCAAATCATTCAACTCATCCGACACCCCCGGATGAACCCGCAAACAATTCAGCGTATTACTAAAAATTAAACCATTCCCAACTTCAGCATAATAAAAAGGTTTCACCCCAAAATGATCTCTGGCACAGAATAACTTTTGCTCTCGTTCATCCCAAATCCCAAAAGCAAAATCACCCAACAAATATTGAACGCAATCTTCCCCCCAAACCAGATAAGCACGCAGAATCAATTCTACATCCGTTACAACATTAATATTATCTTTAATCTCTAATTTTTCAATTAATTCTCCTCGACCATCAATTCTCGCATCAGCAGTAATCCAAACTTTCTCATCTAAACTAAAAGGTTGTTTCTCTGCTAAAGACTCTTTAGTAGTTCGCAGCATTGTATGACCAAAACCCACATTGCCCTCCAGCCAAATTTGTTGAGCATCTGGCCCTCGATAGCTCATAAATTCAGTCATTCGCTGCAATAAATCAGGGTTAATTGGTTTTTCATCCCGATTAATTATCCCCACAATACCACTCATTATATTTTTACCTCAACTGGCAGGATTGCCCCAGCAAAAGGCGCAAAACGTTGGTCAACATCGCTGCGATCGTTCAAAACACAACCCTGATATTCTACCCAAGCATGAGCTTCTAAAAATTCTCCTTTTTTCCTAACACCAATTCGCAATTCACTTTCTATACTTCCTCGCCGCAACAACCACCAAAGCAGCAAAGATTTCTGTAAACAATTAGGTTTATATAAACCATATCTGCTAGCAATTTCAATAATTTTAGCGATCGCCCTAGCTTGCTTAATTCCCTCTCTCCCTTGCACCCTATATTTCCAGGGGGTCAAATTAGCGATCGCCCCATAAAACCCTCTAAACCCAAAACATTTTATCCCAAAAGCTACCAATGGCAGCAACAACAACGCCTGCATCAGCAGCATCAGTTCTGACCAAGAAAATTCTTTTAACTTACGCCAACTATTAATTACTAACATTAATCAATCCATGCTCTACCAGCTGTTCGAGTAAAATATTCAAATCACTTTGTAACTGCTCAGGAACTACATCATATTCTAAGAGTAAAGTTTGATAGGCTGCGGCGATCGTTTCCGAAGTAGAAAGCACTTCCCATATCCGAGTCCCCACCTGATCCAAACCAAAATAACGTTCACTCTTCAGGTTTAGAATCACCGATTCCCCATCCAATTCCCGAATTAAAACATCTTCCGGTACAGAAACTCGCATTGCAAAAGAAATACCCATTCGATTTTAGATTTTGGATTTTAGATTTTAAATTTTACTCTTTCAAAATTATCTTATACCAATTCCCTAAAACTGAGATCTTGCACTTCTGAGCAGAGCCTCTTTCTTTTCGTTCCCAGGTTCAACCTGGGAACGAGATCTGGGAGGTTCTACCTCCCCTGCTGCAAGTGCTGACCAAGGGAAAACCATTTACCTATTACCTTTTACCTTTTACCTTTATTAC
>JBAVZX010000886.1:0-1745 GCA_049589015.1 Phormidium sp.
ACAATAGTCCGTCAATTTTTCTTTTACATTAGCATCTGAGTAGAGTTTAGTTTTGAATAATTTGAGTTTTTCTCTCATGTTAAATTAATTCTCCTTATTTAGAATTGCCAACAAACTAGTAATATTAATTACCAAGTAATTGGAATTAACCTATTTTTTCTGCCGCATCAAGTTTTAACTGAGGCGAACTCGGCATTAATTTACCAACAACTTGCTGCACAAAAGATTGCAGAAAAACCACTCTTTGATTCTGTTGAAAAACGCTTTGCAATTTCTCTTTCAACCTTTCAACACTAAAAACATTTTCCCCAGCATCAGCACTAATTTCTTGCTCTTGGAAATACTCAATTAAACTCAATCCAGCAATTCTCGTTAAATAAGCAGCACTAATTCCCTGCACAACTCCACCTGCAATAAAGGTAATAGCATGAGTTTTGAGAAATGAAGTAATTGTTTGAGTAGAAAGTTCCACTAAACCCAATTTCAGCATCGTACTTCCCATTGTTCCAGCTACAGTTTGTGCTTGTTCTAAGGAGAATTTTTGCTGATAAATATTCCCCAAATCTAAAACCATTTGGGCGTTAATTGCGCCAGTGGCGACTAAATCTAATGTTGGTACAGGGTTAGCAAAAGCAGCAGCAGCAGCTATCCATTGATATTGTTCAATTATCGGGAGAGATCGATCGCCCCTCACCCCATTTAAAACTTCCTTCGCCTCACCTTTCAAAGCCACAGCTTCCCGCCAAGTCGTCGCCCAAACTAACTGTTGACTTTGTTGCGTTAAAATTACATTCAAACGTTCCGTTAAAGCTGAAATTGCGGGAACAGATTCTTCCAACCATTCCTGCATTGATCCATCAGTTTGATATTGGCGAACTTTAATAGCTTTTGGATTAGCTGCGATCGCAATTACATCGTCCTTTTCTAAGATTCCCTGCACTCTTTCCCGGATTTGTTGTAAAACAATTTCCCGATCTTCCGGCAAATACTGATCTTCCTTATTAAAAACCACTATAAACCGCTGATTAGCTGCTTTTAATTGTTGCAAAAGTTGCCATTCTGAATCTGTCAAATCACCATTAATCACATACAACAAAACATCAGCAGTACTAGCAACTTTTAAAGCTTCTGTTTCTGCCAATTTCCCAGTTTCATCAGCCACAAATAAAGCTGGTGTTTCCTGCAAACTCACAGTTTCTTTGATTAGAGTTAGCCAATTTTCTGCTAAAAGTTCCCTTAAAGTACTTTTCCCAACAGCTTTTCCACCAGTTATCGCTAAACTTAATTCTTGTCGCTCTAATTTAGCTGTTACTTCCGCAACTTTTTCGCGCAGATTAGCGATTAAATCACCATTAACTGTTTCTAATTCTAATTTATCGATTACTCTTTCGGCTTGCGCGATCGCCCTTTCCACCGTCGCCCTTTCCACCAGCGACAAATCGAAATTTACCTCAGTCTTTTTCGCCTTCTTTTGTCTGAGTAAAAATACGCCACCTAGAGCGATCGCACTCCACACAGCATACTCTCCCAACTGCCCGATCGTATCATCCACACCTTGCCACAGCCAAAGCAAAACCGAAAGCCCAACTCCGCCAACTAAAATCGGTTTCCGTAAATTCACACTCATATTTTTATTTCTATAAATAGCTTAATTCCAGCATAAACCAAAACCTCATGAACATTAGACTGAAGATCTTGCACCAAGAGGCGGAGCCTCTATTTCTCGTTCCCAGGTTCAACCTGGG
>JBAVZX010000887.1:0-3589 GCA_049589015.1 Phormidium sp.
TATTAAAACCTACTGCCAACAAAACGGCAGAACCAAATCTGATGTATTGAGAGAGCTAATCAGGAAATTGAAAACGAATCAAAAGCCGTGCTAGAAGCACAGGGCTTGTATCCCATTTTTTCGGTCAAATAGTCAATCGGAAGAAGTAAAAAGCATTTAACTACTTTAGACTAGCTCCCGAAAGTGCTATCCTCCACTAGTAAGTATGTGTGATGTGTGGAGTGACGTGATCTTATGGTTTCAACCCCAGTTAAAACTCAATCGTCTGGACGCTCTGATTTAGGATTATCTGTACTACAGACAGTAAAATCAGCAAAACAAAGCGCTCACCAAGGATACCATTCTCTGGCGCTGCCATCGACGACTTTATTTGGTACTGATGGCATTCGGGGGAGAGTTGGAGAATTACTAAGTGCGGAACTTGCCTTGCAGGTAGGGTTCCATTGTGGTCAAGTGTTGCGATCGACCTTTTCTCATGGGGAGGGTGGTACTGGTAGAGTCATTGTCGGTCAAGACACGCGAAATTCCAGCGATATGTTAGCAATGGCTTTATCTGCTGGTTTAACTGCGGCTGGGTTGGAAGTTTGGGATTTGGGCTTATGTCCAACTCCGGGTGTGGCTTATCTGACTAATGTTACGGGTGCTTTGGGCGGTGTGATGATTTCCGCTAGCCATAACCCACCAGAGGATAATGGGATTAAAATTTTTGGCCCAAGTGGTACTAAACTGAGCAAGGAATTACAAGCAGAAATTGAAGCTGGACTGCGGGGTAAGCGGGAATTTAATAATATTACTGGGAATGGTTGGGGTAAGCACTATCAGCGACGGGATTTGCTGAAGGAATATAAAGCTTCGTTGACTGAACCGCTGCAAGTTGGTCTAGATTTGCGGGGAATGCGTGTGGTGCTAGATCTGGCTTGGGGTGCGGCTGTGGGGATAGCGCCGGAAGTGTTTGCGGCTATGGGTGCTGAGGTGATTTGCTTGCATGAAGCGGCGGATGGCGATCGGATTAATGTAAATTGCGGTTCTACTCATTTGGGTGCTTTGCAAGCAGCTGTGAAAACTCATCAAGCGGATTTGGGGTTTGCTTTTGATGGAGATGCCGATCGCGCTTTGGCTGTAGACTCTCAAGGGCGCGTTGTGGATGGAGATTACATTCTTTATTTCTGGGGACAACATTTGGCGAAGGCGCAAAAGTTACCCGGAAATATGATTATCGCTACGGTGATGGCTAATTTGGGTTTTGAATTGGCTTGGAAACATTTTGGTGGTCAATTTTTGCGGACACCTGTGGGCGATCAATATGTTCACGCGGAAATGGTGCGTCAGGATGCGATGTTAGGTGGTGAACAATCTGGGCATATTTTATGCCGTCATTATGGAATTAGTGGTGATGGTTTGTTGACGGCGTTGCATTTGGCGGCGATTGTTAAGGAAACCGGAACTTCTTTGCAGGAAATGGTAGACCAAAGTTTCCAACCTTATCCCCAAATTCTGAAAAATGTAAGGGTTGAGGATCGGGAGGTGCGTTTAAATTGGCAAAATTGTGATGTGTTAACTAATGCGATCGCGCAAGCCGAAAGCGCGATGGCTGGACAAGGGCGGGTTTTAGTTCGTGCTTCTGGTACTGAACCTTTAATTCGGGTAATGGTGGAAGCTGCCAATGCTGAATTGACTCATCACTGGGCGGATAAATTAGTTCTCACTGTTCAACAACATTTACTTGCCTAAGTTACTTATTTATCTCTTTCCGCCGTCGCAGTTGCAACTGTGGCGGTATTTTTAAGTCTTTGTATAGTAGGATACTAAAAATCTCGGCTTTCTCTTCGATACTACAAAAATTATGATATTTGTAAGATATGATTCAATTTAATCAAGTGCGGCAAAATAAAATTAAGCAGGGATTTAAATTTAATTAAACTAATAAAAGTTTTAAGAATTGAAGCAAGGTATGCTTGTTAAGCAGTTGGCAAAAAATTAAACGTTAACGATTCAGATGTTAATTAAAATTAGTAAAAGTTAAAATCAGTTAAACTAAAAATGACGAGGGGTATAGTTAGCTGATAAATCTAAAAGGCAAAATTTTCGCTTATTAAATCTGACAATTCAGCATTTTTCAAAGGTGTAATTATGGTGGGTTCTCTATCCCTAATACCTAATTTAGCGTCTGGACTATATTCTAAAAAACAATCAGTCAACCCAGACATTGAAGACCCCTATAAAAGGAGTGTAATCTTGCAAAAAGTAATTGCGCGGATTTGGAATGCTTCCGAAAGTTTAGAAATCGAAAATTGTGCGCCAATAGAAGTAGCATTAGAAGAGATAGCCAACTTATTAAATATAGAACGTTGCAGTTTTTTGTGGTATTTACCAAATCCTAAAGAAATTAAAGTAACTTACGAGTGGGTAGCAGACAAACAAAAGTTAATTTCCGGGGAATGTTGTTCATTAGAAATATTTACTGGTGTAGCTAGTGCTTTAGAAAAAATCGCTTCAGAAATTACAAATGACTTGATTTTTATTAAAAGTGGGACTGATTCAATGTTGGGATCTTTTGAGGCGATCGCGCAAATGCTGACGCAGCAAACAAATGGGCGATCGCGGCGCAGAAGCGGAGAAAAAAGTTACCTAGAAAAGAAAGATTTTGCTCAATTAATAATTCCTGTTTATCGTGATAGCAGTGAAGAAACTTTTCAGGAACAGTCGATAGGATTAATTGCTTGCTACTGTTCCCATCCCCGTCATTGGAGTGCAAATGAGCTTGATTTTTTACAGTTAATTGCTCAACAATTAGCGATCGCGATTCGCCAATCCCAAATTTACGAACGCAGTCAGAAACAAGCGCAAAGAGAAAAGCTAATTAATCAAATTAATAGTCAAACAAGGCAAAGTCTGGATTTAGAAACAATTTTAAATTCGGCGATCGCGCAGTTGTTAGATGCCTTAGAAATAGATCGCTGTTTAGTGCATTTAGTAGAAACTGTCAGTGCTGACAAGTCGGAAATTAAACAGAATATATTATTTGGAAATAGTCATTCAGAGTTGACAGATGCTCAAACAAAAAACTTTTGGGTAACAGCCCATCAAATAGCTTATCGCCGCCAGCATTTATATGAAGTTTATCGGGAACCTTTTGCAGCCTCTTTAACTGATTTTGACACTCAAGGGCCGATTACTCAATGGGTAATTAAAAATGGACAATCAGTGGTAATTAATGATATTGCTCAAGATCCCCGAATTGGCGAACAAAATGAGGAATACCAAAAAGCGGCGATTAAATCTTCTTTAGTCGTTCCCGTACAAGCAAATAATGTATTACACGCAATTCTTTATCTTAACCAATGTGCTTACAATCGCTATTGGACAAAAAGTGATTTAGAATTAGCAGAAGCGGTGGCGAATCAATTAGCTATTGCCATTCATCAAGCTTGTTTATATGCTCAAAGTCGTGCGACGATGGAGCGAGAATCGTTATTAAGAGTAATTAGTAATCAAATTCGTCGCACGTTAGATTTAAAGACAATTTTACAAACAACCGTCAAGCAAGTTCAGAATTTTTTAGCTACAGATCGAGTAGCAATATATCAGT
>JBAVZX010000888.1:0-6635 GCA_049589015.1 Phormidium sp.
GCCTGATGGATAGCCTAAATTTTGGTAGACGGGCTGCAAATGCAGGGGAATGGGATAGTAAACCATAGAAGTAACGCCTTGCTGCTGCATTTGAGTGCGTACTTGATCTCGCCAAGAGTTTGGCTCAGAAGTTTTGTCTTGGGTTTCTGTTTTAGCTAAGATGCGAATTGTGAATTGATTCCAGACACTTTTTCCACCTGGTAAACTCTGAGGTAAAACAATTCCCGGAAGTGGTGCGAGTAAGTTTTGGTAACTTGCTGCTACTTGAGAACGTTGGGTATTCCAGGTTTCTAAATGAGCTAATTTGACTTGGAGAATGGCAGCTTGTAGGGCATCTAAACGGCTATTTACTCCAATTTCTTCATGGTAATAGCGACTGCGAGAACCATGCTCTTTTAACATTCTCACAGTAGCGGCTATTTGGGGATCGTTGGTAGTGATTGCGCCACCGTCGCCAAAAGCTCCTAAGTTTTTGGTGGGAAAGAAGCTAAAGCAACCGATATGGGATATACTACCAATTTTTCTGTCGCCCCAAGTCGCGCCTGTAGCTTGGGCGCAGTCTTCGATAACAGCTAGATTATGCTTTTGCGCTACTGCCATCAACCTTGTCATATCCACAGGTTGCCCAAACAAATGCACTGGTAAAATTGCCTTAGTTTTCCCAGTGATGGCAGATGAAATTTGGTTAATATCGAGATTAAAAGTTTGGGCATCAATATCGACAAATACTGGTGTTGCGCCCACTGTACTAATTGCCTCTGCGGTGGCTATAAAAGTAAAAGGTGTGGTAATCACTTCATCACCAGCGCCTATTCCCAGCGCCCGCAATGCTAAATACAGAGCATCACTTCCTGAATTACAGGAGACAGCTTGGGAAACACCAATGTAAGCCGCAAACTGTCGCTCAAAGCTTTCTACTGTGTTGCCACCAATATAACGACCTGAAGCGAGTACGCTCAATACGGCTGCATTTATTTCTTCCTCAATGGTTTTGTATTGCTGGGCTAAGTCAATAGGAGGTATGTTGTTCACTCGATTAACCGATTTTAGATTTTAGATTTTAGATTTTGGATTGATTAATTTCCGGGATTCACCGATTAACCGATTTTAATCTTTTCTTCCTTAATATCGAAAATCCAAAATTGCCAATCGAGAATCGGTTGATCCTAGAAATAATATAAGGGTACTTTGTTCCTCAGCGTCAAGGTTTTGTTCTTTGTTTACCCTTTGGTTTTACCTTCCCCCTGTTTGGAGCCTTCTGCTTAGACTAAAATCTGAAACTAACATTATCGGACATAGACGAGTGGATTTAATTGAACTTAATCCTATAAACTTGGTTGTATCCTTGGGGCTAATCGTTGTTGCTATTGGTTTGTCGGCTACGCAACAATTAGGATTGGAGTGGTCGATCGCCAGAAGCACAATCCAAACCATCGTACAATTATTAATAGTAGGCTACTTTCTGGCAGCAGCTTTCGAGTTTAATAATCCTTGGGCTGTTTTGCTAGTTGTAGCTATCATGCTGACAATTGCTGCTACAGTTGCCCACAACCGAGTTAATAAAAGAATACCGCATCTATTACCAATTGTTTGGCTTTCTCTCTCTATCAGTACTACTTTAACTCTAGTTTACATTAATGTTTTGGTGCTGCAACCAAAGCCTTGGTATGAACCTCAGTATTTCATCCCTTTGGCCGGAATTTTACTAGGAAATGCCATGAATGGTGCGGCTATTGCTCTGGAACGGTTGGCTAGTTCTTTGAATACTAATCGTTTGGAAATTGAAACTCATCTCAGTTTAGGTGCAACTCCTCAACAAGCTGTTGCTTTGTATCGCAAAGAAGCAATTAAAGCCGCAATGATTCCTAATTTAAATACGATGTTGGTTGTCGGTGTGGTAACTTTACCCGGAACTTTTACTGGACAACTTTTAAGTGGAGTATATCCTTTAACCGCGGCTCTTTACCAAATGCTGATTTTGTTCATTCAGTTATTTGCTACTTTGATTACTACTTTTTTAGTAAGTCAAGGCATTTCCCGGCAAGTTTTTAATTCAGCGGAACAGTTAAAGATTTAGTAAGAAGGCAAGAAAGGGTAAAGGGTAAAGGGTAAAGGGTAAATTTATTTCTCCCTTGTTTCCTTGTCCCCTTGTCTGCCTTGCCTTCTTAATTTGGCTTAGGATTATACTTGCCAATTAAAGCGCGGGTATGATCGTAAATTTCTAGGGGTAAAACGGAATTTTCGCTAATTGCTTCTAGTGCTGATTGTAAGGTTTTTAGGTGATCATCTACTCCAGCTAAGGTGTTAGCATCGCCATTTATGCCAGCACTCATGGCGGTTCTTCTCACGCTATTTATATATGTGGGTGTGAGGTAAACTTTGATGCCTTGACGAGTGACTATGTGATCGCAAATTTTCGGGGAAACGTTGCAAACTCGGTTTAAGTCAGAGTTAGCTTTTTGCAGAACTACGGCGACTTTCAATTTGTCTTGAGCTTGGTTTAAAGCGTTGCTATAACTATCGATTAGTGGTTGAGATTGGGGATAATAAAAAGTGCCTTTGGGTACTTGTTGAGCGTAAGTTAAAGCTCGTCGCCAACTGGATACTGCTTCTGACCATTGATTTCTTTGTTCTTGGTTTTGGGCGAGGCTGGCAAGGGTGAGGGATTGATTATAAATGTTAGCAGAAATTTGTTCTTGATTTCTGCGATCGCGCACCATTGCTAATTTTGTTTGGTAATTATCCAATAATTCCTCGGTTTCTTCGTATCCCGTGACAGTTTTAGGAATTGATGATAAGGTAGCGATCGCGTTTTCCCAAATCGATTCTACTTCTTGCCAATTTTCTAATGATCTAGCTGACACTTGCCGCAATTCTGCTGTTTGTGCCGCTTGTTTGGCGGCAATAATTCTATTTTCGGTAGTTTCTTCTAATTTAATCCGGTGATTTATTTCTACTGAATTATCCCGATAATTCAGTAATTTTTGTTGCGCTAAGGGATAGACAGGGCTATTTTTGGGAACTTGTTTGAGTAAAGCAACTGACTGTTTCCAAATTGAGTTAATTTCTTGCCATTTTTGCACTGAATGAGGAGAATCTTGACTGCTTTCTGCTGCTTCATCTGCCTTTTTCATCGCCATTAAAACTGGATCGATTAAATTAGCTTGGTTTTGATAGTTGGGCAATAATTTCTGGGCTTCGCTATGATAACTAGACCAAGGGGGAATAGTTTTTAATAATTGAGTAGCTGTAGTTAATTTCTGTTGAACTTTTTCTACATCTTGAATTGTTTTGGCTTTTTTAATACTTTGCGTCGATTCTTGACCAAGTTGTTTTGCCGTTTTAATTTGGGGACAGGAGCCAATTACACAGGGACGACTAAACGCATAAAGACTACTTAAAAAAGCGACTATTGTCACTGTGGCCGCTACAATTATCAACTTTGGTGACAATGAAAATTCTTCTGTTTTTAGAGGCGGCTTTTCTGGGACTATTGGTGGCGCATAAATCGGTTCTGTTTCTGGTGATGATTGACTAGGCGGTTCTTCCAATAATAAATCCGCCATTGAGTCTGATTCAGTTTCATATTCAGTAACTAAATTGCTTAATAAAGTTGATTTGTCCAGATGTGATTCGGCAATTTGTTCTGGATTAAATGCTGCATTTATATCATTTTCTTGAGGAATTTCTTCAGTTTCTTCAGTTTCGTCGGATGCTTTGCCTAACCAGCGAAATAATTCATCAAAATCATCATCATCAGCATCATCTAAGTCTGTAGTGTCTAACCAAGCTGCTGATTTTTCAATTATAAAATCTTGCACAGCGCTGGGTTGTTTTTGTCCTACTGCTCGCAAATAAAGTCGAACTTTTTCTGTAAATTCTGGTTGTGCTTCCTGAATAGTTTGCTGTAGCACTCGAAATATTGGCTGTGCTTCTGGGGCTACGGACTGGGAATGTTGCGCCAGCACTAGCAAAATGTCGTTTTGCAACATACATCTTACCTGAAGGGGAACTTCCCCTGCCAAATCTGCTCGTAAGCGTTCTTGTAAAAATTTGGCTAGTTCTTGGAGGTCACTGGGTCGGACTGCTGTTTGCATATAGCACCACCTTATCTAATTAGAGCTTTTATTTGATATCTTGGTCTTGAGATGGGCGAACTGCGGCTAATTTTGTGCAATTCCTAATAATAACGAGTTATTTTGGCTGACGCTCTGAACTATTTAATTCAGAGTACAGAATTAGCCAAGTGTTTTGGTTTAATCAATCTTTTAGTGTAATGCCATGTCTAAAAACCAGATTCCATTGTCTCAACAAGTTGTATTAATTACCGGAGCTTCTGCTGGAATTGGGGCTGCTTTGGCTCAGGTTTTGGCCCAAAAATTCCTGGGAATCCGATTAGTGTTAGCGGCTCGTAACCAGGAAAAGTTGGAGAAGGTTGCCAATTACTGTAGCAAAGCTGGGGCAGAAGTGATGATAGTTCCTACAGATATGTCCCAAATTGAGGAAGTGGAAGCTTTGGCGCGGGCAGCTATGTTGCGTTTTGGTGGGGTGGATGTTTTGGTGAATAATGCTGGCTACGGTCAAATGGGGCCAATAGAGTTAATTCCGGCGGCGGCGACAAGGCGACAGTTTGAAGTGAATTTGTTGGGCCCATTGGCTTTAATTCGGGAGTTAATTCCGGTGATGCGCGATCGCGGTGGTGGCAGAATTGTTAATATCAGTTCTCTGGGAGGAAGATTGGCATTTCCCTTTGGCGGTTTGTACAGTTCCTCTAAATTCGCTCTGGAAGGTCTGAGCGATGCTCTGCGGATGGAGTTGGAGCCATTTAATATTAAGGTTAGCGTGATTGAACCAGGGCCAGTGACTACAGAATTTTTTGATGTCGCTGGTCAAGGGGTACTCGAAACAGTTCCTGATCCTGAAAATACTCCCTACCGCGCCGCTTTCCGTAAGTTGGAAAAACTCCAAGAACAAACTAGTAGTCGGGCTTGGACTGCGGAACGAGTCGCTGAGGTGATTGTGAGATCGCTCACAGATATTAATCCTCGACCAAGGTATACTGCTGCCACTGCTGGAGATTTTTTGTTATTTATGATGACCAAAGTATTACCTACAAAATTTGTAGATCGCTTTTGGCAAAAGTTTTATGGCATCGATCTAGTGGCAGAAGATTGGAAAAAATCAACAATTTCTGAAAAGTAATTGTTATTGGTCATTTGTCATTTGTCATCTGTTGACCAATAACCAATAACCAATAACCAATAACCAATTAACTAAAAAAATGGATTTATTAGAATATCAAGCCAAAGAGTTATTTCGTCAAATCTGCATTCCGGTTTTGCCTTCCCAAAAAATCGATCATCCCAGAGAAATCAAAAGTTTGGAAATTCCCTATCCAGTAGTCCTCAAATCTCAGGTACCAACTGGTGGTAGGGGTAGGGCTGGGGGAATTAAATTTGTGGAAAATACGATTGATGCGATCGCCGCTGCCCAAACAATTTTTCGCCTGCCAATTATGGGCGAATACCCCGAAGTTTTACTCGCAGAAGCCAGATATAATGTCCATCAAGAATTTTATTTAGCAGTAGCTTTAGATTACTCTCTGCGTCGTCCTGTTTTACTGGGATCTGCTAAAGGAGGCATGGATTTAGATTTGGTGATGAAACATCTGCAACAGGTGGTAGTAGAGTCGGAGTTTTCCAGTTTTTATGCCCGAAGACTAGCAATGAAAATGGGATTGCAGGGAAATCTCATTCAATCAGTTAGCGCCATCATTGAAAAGATGTTTGATCTGTTTTTAGAAAAGGATTTAGACTTAGTAGAAATTAATCCATTAGGCGTTAGTCCTTCTGGGGAATTAATGGCTTTAGATGGCAAAATTACTGTGAATGATGCAGCTTTAGCGCGTCATACCGACTTGCTAGTATTAGCAGAAAAAGTACATTTACACACCAACGGTAATAAAGCAAAAAGTAATAGTTTTTGGGGATTAAATGGAAATATTGGGGTAATTTGTAATGGCAGCGGTTTGGCAATGGCAACATTAGATTTGCTCTACCAAACAGGCGGAAAACCTTTTGGTTGTATTAATTTGGGTGAAAATCGTTTGCCTGAAGATCAATCCTGTTCTTTTAGCGGTTTGTTGCAAAAAAGTTTGGAAATTGCCTGTCATCAAAATGGGATGAAAGTATTAATAATTAACATCATGGATGGTCTGGCTTCCTGCGAAGAAATTGCTGATGTTATTGTAAACTATACTCAAAATGATGCAGGTGGGTATCCTCATTTTGTAGTACGTTTGGTTGGAAATAACTTAGAACTAGCAAAAGAGCGTTTAGCAGGAGTGGGAATTACTGTACTGGAACAGTTAGATGAAGCTGTAGCAAAAGCAGTTTCTTTGGCAAAACCAACGGGAAAACGTCATTCATCGAATTAATCTACCTTTTGAGAGAGCAGATCAGCAAGTCAACTTGATAATCTCATACTTATGGATAAGCCTATTGGGTGAAGTCTGTTTTAGCCTGCTTACTTTACCGTGAAGGTGATCCAGAGATCCTTCTGTGGAGAAGGTAGACTTCTCCATAAATTTATTTTGCACAATTTCTCTAGATTGTTTACCATAAACGGTGCTAGTC
>JBAVZX010000889.1:0-10021 GCA_049589015.1 Phormidium sp.
TGTTCTTGGTCTTCGATTTGCTGTAATGTTAGTTCCAAAATTACCATATATTCTGGTTCATCTATTTCGGTTGTGGAAGTTTCTTCTAAAGTCGCTAGTGCATCAGCTGGAACTAATTCTGCTTCATTAACAATTAGCTGAAGTTGTTCTTCTTTTGTGTCTGCTTTACCTTTTAAAATTAGTGGCGCATCTGTTACCAAAGAAGCGTTAACTTTGTCATAAGTTTTGGGAAAAACAACTGCTTCGATTTTACCAGTTAGGTCTTCAATTTGCAGAATTGCCATTGGTTCACCTTTTTTTGTTACCACTTTTTTAATTTCGGTAATCATAACAATGACATGAACATTGCCTTTGCGATTTTCTGCTAATTGACTAAGTGTGATGGGAGTGGGATCTAAACCTAATTTAGGTGCTAATTTTTCTATGGCTTTTAAGGGATGAGCAGAAACATAAAAACCTAGCAATTCTTTTTCAAATTGTAACTTTTCTTTGGGGGCAAAATCATTTATTTGGGGTGGTTTTGGGGCGGGACTTCTGACTGTTCCTAAGTCAAATAAAGTTGGTTGTTCGGAAACGCCTTTACTTTTTTGTGCCCAACTAACGACTAAAGGTAAATGTTCAATTAGTTGCTGACGATTTTTATTTAAACAATCTAATGCGCCACATTTAATTAATGCTTCTAAGGCGCGACTGTTGACGCTGTGGAGGTTAACGCGATCGCACAAATCCGCCAAATCTTTAAACTTTCCTCCCTCTTTCCTCACTTCTAAAAGGTTTTTAATCGCATTTTCTCCGACATTTTTTACTGCTGATAAACCAAACAGAATTTTCCCATCTGAAGGTGTAAAATCAATGTCGGAACGGTTAATATCTGGCCCTTCTACTTTAATCTTTAATTCCTGACAGTTAGCAATGTATTTTTGCACTTTATCTTGATCGCCACTGTTAGCTGTTAGCAATGCAGCCATGTATTCGCCAGTGAAATTTGCTTTTAAATAAGCGGTTTGGTAAGTGACGTAAGCGTAGGCAGTTGAATGGGATTTATTGAAGCAATTAGAAGCGACTAAGCCATTTGCCAAGATAAAATTATGATCGCGTTCAACACCGATATCATATACAGGTTGAATTCCTAATGATTTACGACTAACAATTTTAACTATTACCTGTTCTATTCGCTTTAACTCTAACCCTTTGGCAAAAATGTCATCAATTGGCAACATTTGACCATCAGTAGTCATAAATTTATGGTCTTTTGTTGCTCGAATAATTGAGCCATCTTCCAGGGAATATTCAAATACTTCTTGTTGTCCGCGATTATGGAATTGAGCGATCGGTTGAGTATAAATAAATCCATTACTATCAACACTATAAACTGTGCAGTCGATTCCTTCTTCAACAATTTTACCGATCGCCATTGCGCCATATTCCACAGTCATTATTTCAGTGTCATAACTTAAACAATATTCCGCGAATAAAACCATTTGATCGAATAGTTTTTCGGCTATTTTTTGCCTGACTCCATTCTTAGTTGCACCATCAATAAAAAGTTCTCTTTGCTTTTGCATTTCATCAGCTTTCTTCTTACCCATGCAGTTGTGAGCAATAAAATCATTAGCGATAAAGTTATGTGTTTCGGGAATAGTTAGATCGAAAACTTCTTCTTTTCCCACATATTTAATCGAAACAATTTCATCCCAGAATACTTCCGAATTTGCGATCGCCTTTAATTCTGGATGCTGGAAAGCCAAGGCAAAATTGTGAACTCGATGTCGAGATAAGTTGCGAGTGGGAGTGTTTTGAAAATTCAACCCAGAAGACATCGTTCCCCTTAATGTTCCCGCAGCTTGATCAATTTGCGCCCAAGTCATACCACTAGCTTTTTTAGCCTCTGCAATTAGCGTAATCACCTCCGCAGGAATTGTATGTTTAGACTGATTTTTTATCTTATCTTTGATGACTAAATAACTAGCTTGTGCTTGCAATTGTTTGTAGCTACTTAAAAAAGGCTGAATTAGTTCGCAAAACTTCAACATATCCTCACGTCCTGTAATTTGCGCCCGATAGGAAATGTGAGGTTTGCCTTGGTAACTAATTTTTTTTACATCAAATAAGGCAACAATACCCAACCTTAACAATAAGTGTTGAATTTGTTTAACCAAAACTGGAGAAGTTGAAGTATAGTCTGTGTGTCCAATTTTGGTGTCAAAACTGCCATCAGTTGACCATAAAGTACCCAAGAAAAGTTGAATTTGATCTTTTGATAATGAGAAAACCCAACTAGGGATTTCTTTATCTCTAGAATGTGCGCGTTTTAAGTGTTTATCTACCCAGTGATTGAAAGCAGAAACAAAACCAATTCGAGCATAATTTACTGACTTTCGACCCGGATGTAACTGAATATCAACTGGTGCGGGTGAACCAAATAATGTTTCTGCACAATGATTAAAATCGGCAATTATTTCGGGATTGCTGTTGCAGAAATAGCTACAAGAAGGGCTTTTAGTAGAAAGATGTCCATCACCAATTAAATAAGCAGTCAATTTAATTTGTGCATCCGAAATTTCACTGCTATGAGTGATAGGTAATGTTTTAGCTAAACCAATGCGATCGCCAACTCCAAACGCTTTTAAAGGCTTCCATCCTAACAGCGTATAGAATAAATGATCGTCTGTTGCTTTAATTGTACGATTAGTTTTAGTAGTAATTTCCCAAACATCTCGCACACCATTGGGATGAATTTCTGTAATTGGTTTTTGAGTAATATTTTGCGTTTTCAAATCCAAAGAAAACACTTTTCTTCCTAACCAATACTCAGGCTTTTTGGCAATTTCACTTAAAGTAACTAAACGACCTGTTGTTGCATCAATTACTTCAGTTGAACCACTCAAACAACGACGCAATATATCAGCTTGACCTAAAGTGTAATTAGCCAAATCTTGAGCAATTTTCATAATTTGCTCTTGATAAACTAGGATGCCATAAGTTTCATTTAGAATAGGCTCTAAGTTATTATCTTCATATTGAATTTCTTCTCTGCCGTGTTTGCGATCGATAAACTTAGGAATCAACCCCGCATCTAAAGGCCCCGGTCGATACAGCGCTAAAATTGAAGAAATATCTTCTATACTCGACGGCTTTAACTTTTTCACCACATCAAGCATTCCCGAAGATTCTAATTGAAATATCCCTTCCAAATGTCCTTTTTCTAGAACCTTATAAGTTTTTTCCACCTCTTGCGGTCGTTTTTTTACTTCACCTTTACCTAAGATTTTAAAAGCCTTTCTTTCATCAGCAGTAATATCATCAGGATTGACTTTATAGCCGCGATTTTTCTCAATTAGATCTAAAGTATTTTGAATAATTGTCAGGTTTTTCAACCCCAAAAAGTCCATCTTTAACAAACCCAGAGATTCCAAATCTTCCATGAAATACTGAGTAATTACCGAACCATCATTATTCTTTTGTAACGGTACAACTTCATCCAAAGGTTGAGCCGAAATTACCACACCCGCAGCGTGAACACCAAAGGTTTTGTTAGTACCTTCAATCCGCATTGCCATATCAATCCAACGCCGGACATTTTCATCATTATCATATTTTTCTTTAAACTCTTGGGCAGGAGTATCATCAGAAATCATCACCTTTAACTTAGTTGGTTTTCCCCTTACCACCGGAATTAATTTCGCCATTTCATCGGCTTCTTTGTAGGGGATATCCAACACTCTAGCGACATCTTTTAACACCGCTTTAGAAGTCAAACGGTTAAAAGTAATAATTTGCGCTACCCTTTCTTTACCGTATTTTTCAGTTACATATTCAATTACTTCTTGCCTTCTTTCAATACAAAAATCAGTATCAATATCTGGCATTGATTTCCGTTCAGGATTCAAGAAACGTTCAAATAAAAGCCCATGATGTACGGGATCAATATTCGTAATTTTTAAAGCATAAGCAACCAAAGAACCAGCCGCAGAACCTCTTCCGGGGCCAACTGGGATGCCTTTATCTCTAGCGAATCTGATGTAATCGCCCACTACTAAAAAGTAAGTGGAAAATCCCATCTGTTCGATCATTTTTAATTCATATTCCAGCCGTTCTTTATATGCTGATTCGATGTCATTATAACTACGACTATTGCATCTTTCTTGCAATCCTTCTCTAGCAAGTTTTTCTAGATAAGTGCTTGCTGTATGATCGGAAGGCACGGGATAATCAGGTAATCTTGGTTCGTTAAAGATTTCGTATTTTTTAACTTTATTCGATACTTCTATAGTGTTTTCTATTGCTTCTTTAATAACTTCATCTGGCAAATGATCGCGGAATAATTGCGCCATTTCGTCAGGGGATTTTAAATATTCTGTCCCGCTATAGCGCATTCTTTGTTCTTCAATTAACTTTTGACCTGTATTAATACATAATAAAGCGTCGTGTGCATCTACATCGGAACAATCCGTGAAATGAGAATCATTAGTTGCGACAACTTTTATGTCTAGTTCTTGGGCAATTTTAACGATTTCAACATTAACAATTCTGTCTTCTAAATATCCGTGATCTTGAATTTCTAAATAATAATCGTCTTTAAATATTTCTTGATACCATTTGGCGCATTCTCTGGCTTCTTTTAATTTATTTTGTAAAATCAGTTGCGGAACTTGTCCAGCCCGACAACCACTGGTAACAATTAACCCTTCGTGATATTTTTCTAATAATTCTCTGTTAATACAAGGACGGGAAAAAATACCTTTGCCTTGAACACCTTGCAGGTGAGAAATAGTGGTTAATTTAACTAAGTTTTTGTAGCCTTGGGTGTCTTTAGCTAACACAATTTGGTGATATTTACGGCGACGTTTTTCTTGTTTTTCGATGTCGCCTTCTACCACGTACATTTCGTTACCGACGATCGGCTTTATGTTCTTATTCCGGCAAACTTTAATTAATTCGATCGCACCATACATCACACCATGATCGGTAAGTGCGATCGCAGGCATACCCAAGTCTATAACGCGATCGATCAATTCAGGAATTTGGCTAGCGCCATCAAGTAAACTGTAATCGCTGTGAGTGTGTAAACCAACAAAAGACATATTTTTCATCCTTAGTCATTTGTCATTAGTGAGGAATCAATACTGCTCGGTTTTTGGGTAGGGGCGAAGCATTCGGGCGACAATTTATCGGTTCAAACCCTAGATTTTCTGTCCGAATGCTTCGCCCCTACAAAGGCTAACTCCCCAGTGCCCAATCCCCAGTCCCCAATTAATCTAACTTCGGCTTTCTCTCATTCCAAGTAGTTGCTTGTTCGTAAGCATAAGCCACTTGTAAAAGTAATTCCTCTTGCAATACTCTACCGATCAATTGCATACCAATTGGTAAACCTTGTTCATCAAAACCGCAAGGAATACTCAACCCAGGTAAACCTGCCAAATTAACTGGAATTGTCATCAAATCAGTCAAATACATACTCAAAGGATCGGCAGTTTTATCACCTACTTTAAAAGCCGTTGTTGGCGCAGTCGGAGAAACTAAAACATCCACCTTTTCAAAAGCACTCTCGAAGTCTTTTTTAATTAAAGTGCGGACTTTTTGCGCCTTCAAATAATAGGCATCATAGTAACCTGCTGATAAAGCATAAGTTCCTAACATAATCCGTCGCTTTACTTCCAAACCAAATCCAGCAGCGCGAGTCTTAGTATACATAGATAAAAGACTATTAGCCTCTTCATCGCGTATACCATATTTCACCCCATCGTAGCGGGCTAAATTTGCCGAAGCTTCCGAAGGAGCAATAATGTAATATGCTGGTAAACCATATTGGAAACGGGGACAAGAAATTACATGAATTTCTGCACCTAATTCTTGCAAAACTTCGATCGCTTTAGTTACAGCTTTCTCCACGACTGGATCTAAACCTTTACCAAAAGTTTCCGAAATTACGCCAACTCTTAAAACTCCCCTAGTTTTGAAATTCGGTTTCAAAGACTTAGCATAATTAGGGATTTTCACATTTAAACTAGTGGAATCTTTCGGATCGTAACCTGCGATCGCACCGAGTAAAATAGCTGTATCTTCAACCGATCGACCAAAAGGCCCAATTTGATCCAAAGAAGAACCATAAGCCACCAAACCGAAACGAGAAACCAAACCATAAGTCGGCTTCATCCCCACAATACCGCAGAAAGAGGCAGGCAACCGAATCGATCCCCCCGTATCCGAACCCAAAGACACCACAGCCTCATCAGCCGCCACAGCCGCCGCCGAACCCCCCGAAGATCCACCGGGAACCCTTTCCAAATCCCAAGGGTTAGCTGTAACCTGATAAGCCGAAGTTTCCGTAGAACTACCCATTGCGAACTCATCCATGTTCGCCTTACCCACCATCACCGCCCCAGCTTCCGCCAACTTTTGAGTTACGGTTGACTCGTAGGGAGGGATAAAACCTTGCAAAATTTTTGAGCCGCAAGTTGTGGGAATTCCTTTAGTACACATATTGTCCTTAATGGCAATAGGAATTCCCGCCAGCAGCCCAATTTCTTCACCAGCGGCAATTTTTGCATCTACCGCCTTAGCCTGTTCTAAAGCCTTATCTGCTGTGACGCACAAAAAACTACGCACTTTCGGTTCTAATACCTCGATGCGTTCCAAAGCTTCCTTAGTTATTTCTACAGCAGAACGTTCTTTGGTGATGAGTTGTTGGTGCAACTCGCGGATGGATGCCATGCAGCGACCTCTTTTTATCTTATTGCCCAGATCTATAAGTATAGGTTTCTTCATTGATCGAAAATTACCCTGATTATCACTGATGCAATTCTCAGAAGCTTATGCTGGGCAGATGAACACGCTATTCTAACGTTTAAATATCTACTTTGCCGCAATTAAATGTAAATTTTTGTAGCATCCAGGGATAACTTGATATGACACCATCTGCGTTCATCCGCGTTTATCTGCTTTCATCTGCGTTGAAAAAAGCCAAATCTCGGTTCTTCCGTACTTAATGTGCTAAATTATTAGGGAAGAACTCAGAAACCGGGGATATGAAAAATAGATTATTAACTAAGTTACTAAATTTACCAAGAGTTATAGTAGAGTCGAGTCAAGAGACGGAAGATACATTAATTTTATTTGTTAAATCGGAGAATAAAACAGCAGTTTGTCCTCGATGTGGTCAAACAAGTCGTCGGTTGCATCAAAATCAAAGGCATTTAGTAAAAGATCTACCATTAGGTAATAGAGAAGTAATTTTATCAGTGAATCGCCGCCGATTTAAGTGTGAAAATTGCCAAAAACCTTTTAGCGAAACCTTAGATTTTGTGCCAAAAAAGAAAAGTTTTACACATAGATATGCGGAATCTATTACCCAACAGGTAGTGCATAGTGACATCAAAAATGTTGCTAATAACAATGAATTAACTACCGAAGAAGTAGAGTCAATGATAATTTATTGTTACTAAATCTATGCTACCTATTAATTTGAGCAACTTACGAAGATTAGGAATAGATGAAATCAGTTTAGTTAAAGGGCAGGGCAAGTTTATTGTAGTTTTAGTAGACTTAGAAACCCATAAGTTAATCGGGTTAGTGCCAGCACGAAAACAGATAGAAATCGAGAAAGTTATGCAGCAATGGGGAGAAAAAGTTTTGGCACAAATAGAAGAAGTAAGTATAGATATGACCGGAAATTATAAATCCTTAATTCACAAGATCTGCCCCAATGCAGAAGTAACAGTAGACAGATTTCATGTCGTAAAAATGGTTCATGAAGAATTAAATCAAGCCAGAATCGACCAAAAGAGAACCGCAGAAGAATTAAATATTAAAGCCAGAGCCAAGTTATTTGGTAGTTTAAAAGGCAGCAAATACATATTACTGAAAGCTGAAAATAAATTATCTACCAAACAAAAAGAAAAATTAGAGCAGGTTAAAGGAGCTTCTCCTTTAGTTGAAATCATGCACTCATTAAAAGAAGAATTACATCAAATATTTGAAGAAAGTGAAAATTTGGGAGAGGGAACATTAAGGTTAATGGACTGGTTAGCTATAGCTCAAAATTATTATCGAAAAAGCGCCGCTACAATCAAGCGGTGGTTCGCCGAGATAGTGGGATATTTTGAGAATCGCACAACCAACGGAATAGTGGAAGGAATTAATAATAAACTCAAATTGCTCAAACGTTGTGGATTTGGCTTTAGGAATTTCCGCAACTTTGAATTAAGAGCTTTATTATTTTGGCACTTTCCTAATAATTTAGCACAGTAAGTACGGAAGAACCGTTTAATATTTGAAAAAGTGAAAGAACTTATAGATGCAGAAGTTTTATCAGCTGCACCAAAAAATAACGTTATTGAATCTGTTGTTTTGACAGCAAATGTTTCTCGCCCCTAAACTTCTGCGAAACTCGGTTTTTTAGAAAAACTGGGTTTCTTCGGTAAGTTCGAGCGAACTTTTTTTGAGTTAGGAGATCGCTCTTTTTTGTATTGATGGGAAAAGTGCGATATGCTTACAGCACGCTAAGCGAACGGGTTGTTTTTGGTTATGCGATCGCTTGAGACAACCAAATTAAAGAATCATTATAAAAATGTGTTAAAATGATTTTTAATTTGCTATTTTGTAGGCAAATAAATAAGGTAGCAGGATGGAAAACTGTACAGTTGCGATCGGCAGCACATCTTACAAAACCCTGCAAGAAATGGCTGCACGTTCTGGGGAATCAATCCAAGTAATTCTCGATAAAGCGATCGAACAATACCGAAGACAAAAGTTTTTGGAAGAAGCAAACAATGCTTACGCTGCTTTACGCAATAATCCAGAAGCGTGGGCTAATGAAATAGAAGAAAGAGAAGCCTGGGATGTAACTTTAACTGATGGATTAGAATGACTTCAATTAAACCATCTCGCGGCGATATATGGCTCGTTGATTTAAATCCTACAAGAGGTCGAGAACAGGCGGGTAAACGTCCATGTTTAGTTGTATCTGTAGACTTATTCAATCAAGGTGCATCTGATTTAGCGGTAGTCTTACCAATTACTTCAAAAGACAAAGGAATTCCTTTTCATGTTGAAGTTAATCCTCCTGAAGGAGGACTAATACAAAAAAGCTTTATTAAATGTGAAGATGTACGCTCAATAAGTGTAGAAAGGCTTTCTCAAAAGTTGGGTATAGTTTCTGCAACAACGATGAATATGGTAGAAGAAAGACTACGCATTCTTTTGGGATTATAGGAAAAAAGTGCGATCGCATAGCAATCACCCAGTAAGGATCGCACCTACAATAAAAACATCAGTAACTCACCATCTCTAGAGGTAATTTATGCCGATAATCCGAGTCTTCATATTACTACTCAGTTTAACATTCTTCCTTTGGACATCACCCGTCCAAGCAGCTACTAGAATCCCCGCACAATTAGAAGAACAAGTCTTACAAATTATCCGCCAACATCCCGAAGCAATTGTTGAATCTGTACAAGCATACCAAGAAAAGATTCAAAATCAATTAGTGCAGGCACAACAGGCATTTGTTGCACAAATGAAAGCCAATCCAGATGCGATAATTGGTCAATCTCCAACTACAGGATCGCCTGCGAAAAAGATTATTTTAGTCGAGTTCTCCGACTTTCAATGTCCCTACTGTGCAGAAGCGCATAAAACCATTAAACAATTCATGGCAAAACATCAAGATGAAGTAACTTTAGTTTTCAAACATTTCCCGCTATCTAACATTCATCCCGAAGCTTTACCAGCAGCAAAAGCAGCTTGGGCAGCTGGGCAACAAGGTAAATTTTGGCAATATCATGATGCCTTATTTACTCAGCAAAATAAACTTGGTGAACAGTTCTATTTGGAGACTGCTAAAAATTTAAACTTGGATTTGGAGAAGTTTAATAGCGATCGCCAAAACGCCGAAAAAGCCATCACCGAAGACATGATTTTAGGCGAAAGCGTCGGCATTTCCGGCACACCATTTTTTGTAATGAATGGCGCAACATTTTCCGGCGCAGTTCAATTATCAGACGTGGAAGATGTGTTAGCC
>JBAVZX010000890.1:0-4877 GCA_049589015.1 Phormidium sp.
GCAGCGAATATCTTGAAGAAAAGTAAGCACAAGGCTTTAAGTCGAGTGTCTAGAGGCTGTTTGGCACAGCCTTTAAGAGTTAAAATCTCTTAAGAATCGAGAGTGTCTTTAGACCTGAGAGTGTCAAAACTGTCCCTTCGCATATCATAATCAGGCCCTCGGCCTCTGATATAATTTGCCATAGCTTTTACGTAGTACATTGCATTAGATTGGTAAGTTTCTAATTCGCTTCCTATAGTCACAACGTTTGGATTAACTGTTTTCCTGACTTTCTCTGGTTTGTTGGTGTATAGTGCCTTCATATCACTTGAATGATAGTGTGCTGTTAGTGACTTACGGCTGAATTTTGGGTCGGCGTTATTGTACGCTCCATGAATGGTGTATGGATGCCAGAAAAGCACATCTCCTTTGTTAAGTGGAAAACTTTTATATTCGTATTTCTCCTCGTCAATTACCTCTTGGATCTGTTTAACAAAGCTGTCGTGGTCTGAAAAATTTGCCGGATTATTCCGTTCAATAACTTTGCTTTTGTGACTACCAGGAAGGACAAAAAAGCAACCAGCATCTTTATGTATATCTTCCAAGGCATACCATGCTGCAATCATATTACCTGATGGATCGGAGTCTAGATAGTAGTGATCTTGATGTTCAATTGTCCCGGTTGATTTGTCGAAAAACATATTCTGCATCATTACATAGCTAGACTTTCCTGATAGTATATTCAGCGCATTTATCACACTTTCATCTACCAGACATTCCTCAGTGCAACGGGAAAATTTATGCCAAAGCTTTAAACTTGCTGGATTTAACATCGAATTTTCGATAAAGCCTTCTGGAGTTAGTTTTGGCTGGGTGGGAAGATGTGTATCTTGACTGAAGAATACAAAGAATTTGGAACCTTTAATTTTTTCATAAGTGTCAAGAAAATTTTGAATTTTTGCCAGATCTAGCAAATTTGTAACTACTACATAACCGTAAGAATCGTAGTATTCTTTGATGCCAATTTTATCATTTATGGAAAATTTTGTAAGTCCCATCACTTAACTCCAGTAATTATTGGGCTTGATGAATTTAGTAGATATTTAAACAATCCTGTTTTGGGAAAAAAATAGCATATTATGGAAGCTATTTAATGAGCAGACTATACCAATTTTGAAGCAAGTATAGAGAGAATTTCTCAATTTCACTACTTAGCATCTCCTGGGCAGTTAGAAAGTAATACGATATAATTATACCTATGATACAGAAGAATGCCAATATTTTGTAGATATCTGTTTGCAAAACAAGAGTGCATCGTTCCATACAACCCTTAAGCAGCCAAAGAGCTTGGCTAAGTCTTGGCGCTGTTGGTCTGTTGGATAGCATCTTGCTTCTAACTCTTAAAGGTCAATGAGTGAATATGCTCAAATTCAGCAGATAAGGAAATAGCGTCATGTCAGACAGAAATATCAGCAAACACTGGCAGTTTTGGATTGATCGTGGTGGCACTTTTACTGATGTAGTAGCCCGCAGTCCAGAAGGTGAAATTATGGTTCACAAACTACTGTCAGAAAATCCCGAACGCTATGCTGATGCAGCAATTCAGGGGATTCGAGATATTTTAGGAATTGATAATAGTCAACCGATTCCGGCTGGACAAATTGCGGCGATCAAGATGGGAACAACTGTTGCTACAAATGCGTTATTAGAGAGAAAAGGCGATCGCACAGTCCTCTTAATTACTAAAGGTTTCCGTGATGCTTTGCGAATCGGATATCAAAATCGTCCGCAAATTTTTGCCCGTCATATTGTGCTGCCTGAAATGCTTTATGAGCGAGTTATTGAAGTAGAAGAACGCTACACTGCACAGGGAGAAGAACTGTTACCAGTTCAAATTAATCAACAATTAATCTCTTCACTACAAACAGCATATAATGATGGGATTCGCTCTTGTGCGATCGCCTTTTTACACAGCTACCGCTCCCCCCAACATGAACAGCAAATTGCTACTCTAGCCCAACAAATTGGCTTCACCCAAATTTCCGTTTCTCATCAAGTCAGTCCATTAATGAAACTTGTTAGCCGCGGCGATACCACAGTTGTCGATGCTTACCTTTCTCCCATTTTACGTAGGTATGTCGATCGGGTCGCTGCCGAGTTGGAAGGTAGAGGAGCGCTTGATCTCTTGAGCAGGGGAGCAGAAAGTCAAAATTCCCCTTATCCTCTTGTCCGCAGTGCCCAGTCTCCAGTCCCCAAACTCATGTTTATGCAATCCAATGGTGGGCTTACTGATGCGCGAATGTTTCAGGGGAAAGATAGTATTCTTTCGGGGCCTGCTGGTGGGATTGTTGGTGCAGTCAAAACTAGTACTATGGCTGGATTTGACAAAATAATTGGCTTTGATATGGGTGGTACTTCTACTGATGTTTCTCACTTTAAAGGCGAATACGAACGCACATATCAAACCGAAGTTGCCGGAGTCCGACTGCGTGCGCCGATGATGTCTATTCACACTGTTGCTGCTGGCGGTGGGTCAATTTTAGGATTCGATGGTTCCCGTTATCGGGTTGGCCCGGAATCTGCGGGAGCTTATCCTGGCCCGGCTTGCTATCGTCGGGGAGGGCCTTTAACCGTTACGGATTGTAATGTGATGGTGGGTAAACTGCAAGCGGAATTTTTCCCGGCGGTATTTGGCAGAGAAGGTAATTTACCTTTGGATGAAGAGATTGTGCATGAGAAATTTAGCCAATTAGCTAGGGAAATTAGGGAAAAAACGGGAAGTTCTAGCACTCAAGAGCAAGTAGCAGCGGGATTTTTAGCGATCGCGATCGATAAAATGGCCACAGCAATTAAGAAAATTTCTGTGCAACGTGGCTACGATGTCACAGAATATACTCTTTGTTGCTTTGGCGGAGCAGGAGGACAACACGCTTGTTTAATTGCGGAAGCTTTGGGGATGAAACAAATTTTTATTCATCCTTATGCCGGAGTTTTATCTGCTTACGGAATTGGTTTAGCAGATTTGCGATCGCTCAAAGAAAAGGCTGTAGAACTACAATTAAATCAGGATGCAATCCCTAGATTAAAGCAAATTTTAGATACTTTGGCTAGAGAAAGTCAAGGGGAAATTGTTGCCCAAGGGGTAGATAATTCTTCGATTCAAATTCTGTGCAAAACCCACCTGCGCTACGAAGGTACAGATTCACCAATCATGGTAAATTTTGCCAATTTAGAAGTTATGCACGAACAGTTTGAACAGGAATATAAACAGCGATATGGGTTTATTATGCCTGAGAAAAACCTGATTGTAGAAGCGGTTTCTGTAGAAGCGATCGGACAAACAACAAATCATCAAGAACCGACGCTTTCTTTAGGGAGAACTACACCTTTAGAACCTGTTGCTACAGTGCAAATTTACACTAAAGGTAATTGGCATAACACACCAGTTTATCGACGTGAAGATTTAAAACCAGGCGATCGCATTTCCGGCGCAGCTTTAATAATTGAACCAACAGGAACAAACGTTATTGAACCAGGATGGGATGCAGAATTAACCACAAAAAATCACTTAATTCTAAGAGAGATCTTAGACAGAGGGGCAGAGGAGATTTACCCAGCGCCCAGTGCCCAGTCTCCAGTTCCCGATCCGATTCTTCTAGAAATCTTCAACAATTTATTTAGAGCAATTGCTGAAGAAATGGGAATTACTTTGCAAAATACCAGTTACTCGGTGAATATCAAAGAACGGTTAGATTTTTCCTGTGCTATTTTCGATCGCTTTGGGCAATTAGTCGCCAATGCTCCCCACATTCCCGTACACTTAGGTTCCATGAGTGAAAGCGTTCGCAGCCTGATCGAAGCCAAAGGTGATACCCTAAAACCTGGCGATGTCTACATCTCCAACAACCCCTACAATGGAGGCACTCATCTCCCAGATATAACAGCAATTACTCCCGTATTTGGGAATGCAGAGGAGCGCTTGAGCAGGGGAGGAGAAAGTCAAAATTCCCCTTGTCCCCTTGTCCCCAGTCCCCTCTTCTACGTTGCTTCTCGCGGACATCACGCTGATATTGGCGGCATTACTCCCGGTTCGATGCCGCCCCACAGTACATCAGTTGAGCAAGAAGGTGTATTAATTGACAATTTCTTATTAGTTGATGGCGGAAATTTTCGGGAAACAGAATTACTAGAACTTCTGACATTTGGTAGTTATCCAGTTCGCAATCCCCAACAAAATATTGCTGATTTACAGGCACAAATTGCCGCCAATGAACGGGCGACAAAAGAGATCGATCGCATGGTAAATCATTATAGTTTAGAAACTGTGCAAGCTTATATGCAGCACGTTCAAGATAATGCCGAAGAGTCAGTGAGGCGAGTAATTGATGTTTTAAAAGATGGAAGTTTTAAATATCAAATGGATGATGGTTGTGAGATAGTTGTTAACATTACTATTAATCGCCAACAACGCTCAGCTAAAATTGATTTTAGCGGAACTTCCCCGCAACAATCAACGAACCTCAATGCACCATTAGCAATTTGTAAAGCTGCGGTTCTTTATGTTTTTCGCACATTAGTAGAGGATGATATTCCCCTAAATGCCGGATGTCTTAAACCTTTAGAAATAGATGTTCCTCAAGGCTGTATGTTGAATCCTGACTATCCCGCAGCAGTAGTAGCAGGTAATGTGGAAACTTCACAAGCCATAGCTAATGCCCTCTATGGTGCTCTCGGTGTGATGGCAGCTTCCCAAGGAACAATGAATAATTTCACTTTTGGCAATCAGCAATATCAATATTATGAAACTATTTGCGGCGGTTCTGGTGCTGGAGTCGAGTTTGATGGCACCGATGCTGTCCAAACTCACATGACTAACTCTCGTCTGACCGATCCAGAAG
>JBAVZX010000891.1:0-2069 GCA_049589015.1 Phormidium sp.
ATCTTAAGGTACTATCAATCCCGTCATGAATACAAACGTCTTTAATTTGTGCTTCATCCATGCGGGAAAAATTCCGCAAGGAAAGCACAATTTCTCGAATTCGTTCCGCCCCTACTTTCAGGGAATCGAGAATTTTGGGCAGATCTTCCATCAAAAAGTCTAAATCAATTAATTCAATTTTGGACTGAATTTTTTCTGTTGGTTGAGGATATTCTGTTTGATATAATTCAACTAATTCTAGTAAATCAGTAATGTATTCTTGGGCGGGAGTAATGTTGCCATAAATAAAGCTAACTGGGTTATTAATTTCATGTGCTACTCCCGCTACTAATTGTCCGAGTGAGGACATTTTTTCTGATTGAATTAACTGAGTTTGGGTGCGTTGCAAATCTTGTAATGCTTTTTCTAATTGTAATGCTCTTTCTGAGGCAATTTTGGCAGAGTTTTGGCTATTGTGGTAAAGTTCGGCTTGGGATATGGCGATCGCTAAATTATCGGCAATTGCCAAAATTAATTCGATTTCACTTTCTTTCCAAGCTCTTTTGCTTCTATGATGAGAACAGCTTAAAAACCCAACTTTACCGCCATTTGTTTGAAATGGAACAGTCAAAAGAGATAAACAATTAAAGGATTCCAAAAGTTGCTTTAGTGCTGGATCGCTAACTGCTTCTGTATTATCTATAATGATTGTTTCCTGTTGCAAACTTTTCACAGAAATTGGTTTAAGTAATGAGTCAGGATAAATCCCAAGAAAACTAGGTAAACTGGGATTTCTAGCTTCTTTAACTGCTTGCCAAACTGCTGTTTCAGTTTGTCCACCATTTCCCAAATTGTTGAGAGATCCGAAGAAAGTTTCATTGTCTGATGCTAGGGAATTATTACTTACATACCAAAGAAATGTACAAGCATCTATTTCAAATAATTCCCGGATACTAGTAACTACTGTTTCTAAGATTGTATCTAAATCCAAAGAAGCCCGAATTTGTCCGGCAATTCTATTGATAAGTTCTAGGCGATTTGCTGATTCTTCAATTGCTGATTCGGCTTGTTTCCGTTCAGTAATGTTTTGCAAAATTAGCAATCCAGCGAAGATTTCACCTAACGAGTTTTTCACTGGTACTGCTTGGGTTAAGTAAACAGTATTATAGTAAAATATTTCATCTTTGAGCATTTCCCCAGCTAAAGCTGCTTGGTAAAATTTATCGAATAGTTGATATTCATTGGGGGGCCAAATATCATCAGGAAATTTACCTTCTAAATCAGTTGAAGAAAATCCAGCTTGGGCAAGTTCGGAACCACCTACTACTAAAAATTGCCGATCGCGATCGAATAAAAATACTGAACCATTAGGAATATGCTGGATTAAAGTCCGAGAGAGTTCTTCACTTTTTCGCAGTGCTATTTCCTGGCGACGGCGTTCTTCTTCGATGCGTTTGCGTTCGGTAATATCGATCGCATAGCCAATCATTCCCACCACTTCTCCTCGTTCGTTGTTTTCCCAGGAAATGTTGAGGAGAATGTCAACCATTTCTCCTTGCTTACGACAAGCTTTTATCTCTCCTTCGTAAACCCCTTCTTGTTGTAAAGTGGGGATAATTGTTGTCGCAAAATATTCCTGTTCTTCCGATCGGTAAAGAAAAGTTATTGACTGACCTATTGCTTCTGTTGCACTGTAACCATAGAGACGTTCCGCAGCTTTATTCCAGCGAGTAACTATACCTTTAAGATCGGTGGTAATTACCGAATCATATAATTGATCTAAAATCCTGGCTTGTTGTTTTAAAGCGGCTTCTTGAAGCTTTTGTGTAGTAATATCCTGAGTAAAACCAACTAAACCAATAATGTTTCCTTGAGAGTCTCGCCAAACATTTTTGCGTGATAAAAAAATGTGATCGTGATTTCCATACTTGAAAGATTCTTCCAGAATTTGCGGTTCTCCTGTCTTGATGATCTGGCGATCGTTTTCCTGAAGTTGGCGAGCAAATTCTAAAGGAAATATTTCTGTGTCATCTTTACCAATAAAGTCGCTTACTGTTTTGCCAATATTGGCAACTCCCACAGAATTAATT
>JBAVZX010000892.1:0-1501 GCA_049589015.1 Phormidium sp.
GATTTGATAATTCTACTTGCATTTCCTTCCGTAGTTTCAAATCCAAAGCCCCCAAAGGTTCATCCAACAACAAGACAGCAGGACGATTAACTAAAGCCCTAGCTAAAGCTACCCGTTGCTGTTGACCCCCGGAAAGTTGAGTCGGAAAACGGTTAGCCAATGATTCCATTTTGACTAATTTCAGGGCACTTTTAACCCGATCGGCAACCGCAGCTTTATTGAGACGTTTAATTCGCAAACCAAAAGCCACATTTTCCCACACCGTCAAATGATTAAACAAAGCATAACTTTGAAACACCGTATTTACGGGACGGCGGTAAGGAGGAACATGAGTCATCGACTGATTTTGAATCAACACCTCACCAGCAGAAGGCGACTCAAAACCAGCAATTAAACGTAAGGTAGTGGTTTTACCGCATCCAGAAGGGCCAAGAATACTAAAAAATTCGCCTTGGTGGATATTTAAATCAACCCCGCGGACGGCAGTTTCTCCATTAAAAACCTTAAAAACCTTACGCAGTTCAACATCCAGCGCGTTGTGAGTGTATTTAGCATCTTGATTCTGGACGGCAATTTGAGACATAATGGCGACTTCCTGTAGCGTTGCCTTAGTTACAAGTTAAAACAAATTGAATCATGTTGATTCAATGGCAAAATTATTCTTGGCCTATTTTGACCGGAAATAATGGGATACAAGCCCCTGCTTCTAGGATGGCTTTCTATTCCCTATTTTTCAATTCCATGCTATCATACCATTTGATATCTATTAACTCAGTATCAGTCGTGTTCGTCTACGAGTTTAAGGTCTACCCTAAACCACAACAAATAACAGCCATTAACGAAGCAATTAGGACATCCCAATTTGTCCGAAATAAAATACTTCGTTATTGGATGGAGAATCGTGGTATTGGTCAGCCGGAAATGTTTAGATATAACACCTTATTGAGGAAAGAGTTCAAGTTCGTAGAAGAGTTGAACTCCCACGCTTGCCAAGCTGCTACAGAAAGAACACTCAAGGCAGTTAACAAATTTTACGCCAACTGTAAAAACCAAGTTAAAGGCAAGAAAGGATATCCTAAATTTAAGAAAAACACTCGCTCGGTAGAATACAAAGTCTCTGGTTGGAAGCTATCTGATAACAGAAAATACATTAATTTTATAGACAAAAAAGGTATTGGAAGTTTAAAGCTAATAGGCTCCAGAGATTTGAACTTTTACCAGATAGAGCAAATTAAAAGAGTGAGAATTGTGCGTCGTGCTGATGGGTATTACGTACAATTTGCAATTCAAGCCGATCCGAGAGAGCGGAGCAAGCCTTTAATTCCCAGTCAGAAAGCTGTAGGAATAGATTTAGGAATTAAATATTTCTTGGCAGATAGTCAGGGTAATATTGAAGCCAATCCTCAGTTTTATTCCAAAGGGGAGAAAAGCTTAAACCGCTTGAACCGGAAGAAATCTAAGAAGTTCAAGAAAGGGAAACCCCAGTCTAAGAACTATCAGA
>JBAVZX010000893.1:0-2112 GCA_049589015.1 Phormidium sp.
AACTAGCACCAAGGGCATAATTGCCCAACCAGCCATTTTTCTTTAACTTTAAAGGTGGCGCAGAATAAATGTAAGAAATGAAAGAACCACCGATCGCTAAAACCGTAATCATCGGAAAACTATGACCCGCCCACAAATCTAACAAATAAGCAACTCCAATTCCTCCTAATAACAACACCCAAACTTGAGTGATTACTTGAGGAATCGAAATTATCCCCGAAGGAATGGGGCGATATGGTTCATTGATTGCGTCAATTTCGCGATCGTAAAAATCATTAATTGTTTGGGTGTATCCTGCTAACAACGGCCCAGACATTAACATACAAGCAGCCGCAATAAGGACATTTTCTAATGTCCAAGTGTAGTTACCAGAAGAAGCCGCACCACAAACGACTCCCCAAATTAAGGGAATCCAAGTAATCGGCTTCATCAGTTGCAAACGAATTTTCCAAATATTAGTTTCCCCAGATGCCGCACCCTTCATTCCCAGCATTTGCCGAGTTTTTGCACTGCGACTCGGCGCGAGTTCCGCCTCAGTATTAGGTTGAACATCTACTGGTAATTGTTCGGTTTTTTCTGGAGTAAGTTCAGGTTGTGTGAGGTCAGACATTGCTGCTACTAGATTCTCTAGCTAGAAGGACAGAATGAGATAACTGTTTTGGAATTTCGCCCCTTTAACTGATTGTCCACTCAGTTGTGGAGGTAATTCAATATTGTGTCGTTGATCTCCGGCTTCCACAGTAACTTCCGGGCCATTTTGGGTAAGTTTAACTTGTTTTTTGTCAAAACCGGGTAAGAATAATTTTACCTGTCTTGTTGTCAAGTCAATTTCCATTGGTTTGGGAACCGTCGCTGTAGTGCGAAAATCAGGCATGGCATCAATTAAAGCTTGCCAGTCCTCACCCACACGGTTAGGAATATTGCTAATTTGTAAAGGAGCAAATTCGGAAGTAACGGTATTAGTAATAGTGGATTCGCGATCGAACTTCTCGTAAACTTGTTCTAAGCTTTCGGCAATTTCCGCTACCACCGTATCCGGCAGAATCGCTTGATTGAGAATTACCCCACCAATAGTTAAACCCACTTGTTGAGCACTACCCCAAAGATATTTCGCTGTGGCAATACTACTTGGGTCGCCTGTAGTTACTAAATAAGCAGCTACTCTGTTTGGATTGGCAATTGCTTTTTTGCCTTCCTCTAAAAGACTACTGGCATCCTTACTTTGGGACAAATTTTCCGGGGTTAGGCTAATATTCAAAACTGCACCAGCAATTGGTTGCAGAAAGGGCGAAAGCGTTCTCCCTAAATCCGAATTGCTAAAAATATTTTGGAAGCGACGCACATACCAGCTGAGAACTTCCGGCATTCCCAACATTCGCAATGTGTCTTTATCGCCGATGCCATCATAAACGATCGCATCATACTTGCCGCTTTTATCATACTCACGAATCGCATTGAGAGCCAAAGCACTATCCATGCCTGGTAAAACTCCCAACTCTTGACCGTAGACTTCCTTAAGTAAGGGCATCCGCAAGTATTGCGCTTCCAGGGTTTTCACTTCTTCCCAACTGCGTTCTAGCAGCAAGGAAGTCTGAAACTGAACCCCATATAAATTAGGGCTCAGTTCCTGTAGTTCTGGGCTCAAGGTAGCACCTAACAGCATCCCAAAAGCTGGACTAGTGTCCTGTGTTGCCAGGAGAACTCTTTTCCCCTGACTAGCTAGTTTTTTCGCTGCTGCGATCGCAACTGTAGTGCGACCAGTACCACCTTTGCCCAAAAAAGTCAAAATTAGGGACATTTGTCTTCCTTATGCGTTTACGGGTTCTAATTCATCCTCAAAGAACCAAGTGGTAAACTTGTCCTCAAACTGGACAAATACACCCACTCCGCTGCCATCTACTATTTTGTATTCTTTGATTGTCCCAATCTTACCCAAACAACCAATCACCTTGACTGGGGGTCTATCCCTAAGACGGCGTACCTGCACTTTTTGACCGATTTCCATTCCAACTCCAATCTATGAACCATACACAGTCTAAAGGTACTGTGGCTCTAGGGCAATGGGTTTTTGGGACAAGGGGACAAGGGGACAAGGGGACAAGGGGACAAGGA
>JBAVZX010000894.1:0-2489 GCA_049589015.1 Phormidium sp.
TTACTCAGAGTAGTAGCTTCCCCAGAGCGGTTATTCACTTCCCTCGTTATTGGTAAAGCCTGGTTATAGTATTTCAAAGCCTCTTGCGGTTGTCCGATTGCTTGATAAACTGCACCCATATTATTCAAAGTAGCAGCTTCCCCAGAACGGTCATTCACTTCCCGCATGATTGGTAAAGACAAGTTAAAGAATTTCAAAGCCTCTTGCGGTTGTCCAATATCTTTGTAAACTAAACCAATACCATTCAGAGTAGTAGCTTCCCCAGAACGTTCATTCATTTCTTGATAGATAATGAGAGCTTGTTTAAAAAAGTCTAAAGCTTCGTGTTTCCGCCCAATTTTGTCGTAGTTAAAACCAATTCCCAGGAGTGCAGTTGATTCAAGTTCTCTAATTTTGACTTGTCGCGCAATAGTTAGAGCTTGCTGAAATGTTTCTATAGCCTGTAGTAGTTTTCCTTGCTGTGACTGTTGCACTGCTTGCTGGAAAAGTCGCAGTAACTCTTCCTGTAAATTTTCACTTTGCCCCCAAATAGGTCTAACCATCAGCGGAACAGTGAAAGGAGTCAAACAAATACCCAAGGTAAAAACACCACTAATAATTAATTTAATCGCTCTCATCTTACTGCACCTATGTAAACCAGTTTTCCACTTGAAGTTCGAGAAAATCTGCGTAATCTGACACATTATTAGTGACAAGAATCAGATTATTAACTTTGGCAATAGCAGCAATTTGACCATCTGCAAAAGAAGGGGTTTTTCCGATAGTTACCAAACGTGCTCTTTCTTTCGCGTGCCATTTAGCTGCATTGGCATCATAAGGTAGTAGAGGAATTTTAGTCTCTTCTAGTTCTCTGAGATAATTTTCTATCATCTGGCGCTTCTTTGATTCTGGCAGGCGGTTGCACCCAAAAATAAGCTCATGCCAGACAATAGTTGCCAAGGCGATTTCATCTTTATGCCTCTGTAGCATTTCGATTACATTAGCATTAGGAATTGGTCGCAATGGTTCGGAAATAATATTGCTATCTAACAGGAAAACTAAACTCACAAAATCACCTCACGACCGGGTGATTTATCCCGCAATCCTGCAAAAAAATCTTCATCAATACCTAATTCTTCCACATTGTTTTCTTGCCGAAACTGTTCTAAACGTTCCCAGAATCCCGATTTACCTGGAACAACTATATCAAATTTATCGATAATAATTTCTGTGCCATCAGGAATATTAATCTCGTCTAGCAATTCAATAATTTTACCCTTCTTGATACCTTTGATTTGCATGATATTTTTTCCTTTTATTGTCAGGGTTGCTGGAATTTTTCTAAGTTTTATACTGTAAGATTTATTTTAACCAATCTTCTAATTGCAATTCTGTAATGTTAATGAAATCTCTAGTATTGTGGGATGGTGCGTTACGTTCGCACTTTTCTTGAATGCCGTAGGCTATACGCACCCTACTCAATATAACTAGCAACTTGCGTTAACTAAAACACTTGCGGCCAAATTTCCGAAATTGGCAATTCCCAACCAGGAAATAACTCTGGGATAGTCAGATTGTCATTCTCAGTTAACACAATTGCCTCACCAATAGAGCGATAAACCGTCACAGTTAGTTTATCCGGGTCAATTAATATACCGACCTGCGTACCCAGTTCTAAAAACATTTGAATCTTCTTTTTTAGAGGCGGAATGCTATCGGAAGCCGATTTTACTTCTACCATCAAATCGGGAACAATTTCGGCAAAAGAACGCGGTAATGGATTGAGTCGTGCCGCAGAAACAAAAGATACATCTGGCCCTCGTAAATTGCCATTTGGCAATCTAAATCCGGCACTTGAACCAGTTACATAACCGAGTTGGCGCGGTAGCACCCAGCTTTGCAGCAAAAATACCAATCGAGCGATAATAACTTCAGATATATAATCTGATAAACCCATAACTTCAATTTTTCCATCTACGAGTTCGAGTTTATAATCAAGCTGTTTTTCTTGTAAGATTAGTTGTAAATTTTCTAAGTCTTCGACAGTGAGATTCATAGTTTTTTACTCCTGGTTGAGAAACCGGGTTTCTTTGCTTATCCTACCATAAGAAACCCGGTTTCTTTGGTTATTCAACATAAATGCTTGGCTTTGCTATCAGTAGAAACCGGGTTTCTGGGGGCATAAACTTTTCTTTTTACTCCTCTTCTAACCAATCTTCTAATTGCAAACCTGGAATATTAATGAAATCTCTAGTATTGTGAGTTACTAGGATATCTTTACGCGATCGAGTTGACGTTCCTTTTCCAAAAATTCACCTATTTTTGCCCATTCTTCTCTATCTTCATCAGAAAGACTTTCTAAAAATTCCTTCATCTTTTGCAACTTTTCTTCATTACTCATGTTCTGAATCACCTCAATCTCGACATTCACTTCTTGACCATCAGGAATATTAATTTCTTGTGAGAGTTCGATCGCTTTTCCCCGTTTGATGCCTTTGATTTTCATGTTG
>JBAVZX010000895.1:0-3310 GCA_049589015.1 Phormidium sp.
TTTCATCTGTGTTTATCTGTGTTTATCTGTGGATATCTGTGGTAAAAAAATCCACATCTCTGACTTTTGCAAGAAGTTCAAAATAATTCCTACATATTGCGTTGAAATTCTTCCAAGATATCCATCAAATTTACTTGACTAGCAGTAGGAATCAAATCTGCTAAAGGAAGATCGCGTTTGCCACCAATTTTTACCGGGATATCCGCCAAAATTTGCAACACTTTACTTTCAGTTAAAGAGTTATCTTCAAGCATTGGATAAACCCGTTCGGCAACCACAGTATGCAAATGTGCTTCGCGTAAATAGAGGTGCCATTTGGCAATATCCATATAGACATTATTGCCAATTTCAGCGGCGAGAGATTCGATCGCTTGTGAAGTATTTGTCTTAGCCATAATCACTTACTCTGCTTCAAAGTTACTTCTATACTATTGCAATCTATCTTTTACCAGTAAAAATCTCTAAAAAGTTAGAAATTGAAAACTATCTTTATAATAGTTAAAAAAGTTACCACTTTAATTCAACTGCGTAGCAAAAGCTTAAAAAAAGCTATAACATTCTTGCTTTGACAAATTTTAATGATTTAATACTTGGTATAGATAAAAACTGGTTTTGCTAAATTTTTACTGAATTTTGTTAATCATTCAGTTTATTTTGTAATGATTTTTAATTAAAAATTTGGTCTACAAACTTGATTATTCAGGGGAATCATGCTATGGATTTGAGGAAAATAACAAAGGGAAAATGCCAAAAAAGCAGATCGGTACTGAAAATACTCAGCTTTTGCCAGAGCCGTTTTCCTATACTAGACCCTCAAGGATTCCTTGACCAGCACTTGAAGTCAGTAAACAGTCTGATACTAGATATTAATTCTCAATCAAATTTAGTATTGTCAGAATATTGGAAAAGTACCTAATCTTAATTAATGCTACTTTTTCAAGCATTAGGCATTAACAGAATAACTAAGCTTTCAGCTTCTTTATAAGAATAAAAAAAGGTTTAGTCAGGTATGATTTTAATTTTTATTTGTCTAGGAATAGGATTCATTCTTATTTTCCTTTGCCTGTTGAACATAACACACCAATTAATTCTACTAGCTCAAGCATTGAAATTAAGTGATTCAGAAAAATATAGAATTGAATTAAAAACAATATCTTACAAAGGTATAATATTTTTATTTGGGGGGTTAGTATTTATATGTTCAATAATTTATTTTTTGCTTCATCAGAACGAATCAAACGGATATTTGCTAACTTTAATAGGTACATCTGTGCCTTTTATCTCTGGCATTATAGTCGCGTTTTCCAAACACCCTTGGTTAGACAAAAGAATAGCATATTCAATTTCAATTAAGCGCACTTCCCCAAGTTTATGGGTTCCTTACATCGAAAAGCAAAAGGAAATATTGAATAGGTTAGAAAATTCAGTAAAGGGAAGCAACACAGATTTAATTTGGGACGAAATAGAGAAGAGCCTTATGCAAGAGATTAATGAATTTGCAAAAGATTCAAGCCGTAATTCTGTGCAAATGGTAGTTATACTAAAATTAGTTATGTGTGCCAAAGATGAAAACAGGAAAAAGAATACAGTCAAAGAATTTATTCATAAGGTGTCTCAAATGAATACGGAACAGGATCTACCATTTTCTAAAGCCCAAATATTAAAGTCGCTCATTTCAGAACGAATACCTATTAGCTATGATGTAAAGGTATCAGGTAGAAAAATAACATCAGATGTCATCAATATATTTGAATCTTTATATAAAGCTATAGATCCCAGCAATTATGAAATAATTAATGACTCTGTAGACAATCAGAAAAAATTATTTGATTTAAAGAATTTAGTAGAAAATCAGAAAAAATTATTTGATTTATATAGTGAATGTGTTGAAAATTTGGTAACAGAAAAAAAGTATCAATGTGTAGTACAACCACAATTGATTGAGCAGATGATTGAGCAGATAGTCAGTGGTACTAATGATCAGAAAGGATTATTTATGTTGTTGAACGCTCTTTGTCAGGTTAGTTTTGATAACTTACCAGAAGATTTTAGAAAATATTATAAAAATCATCTTGTAAAACCAGTATGCGAGAAGTTATGCGACCTTTTTTCATCTGTTGACGATTTTTTACCTCGATCACCAATGAATCCTCATTTAACGCCAAATTCTTATTCTTATATTACTTCAGGAATTGTTCAAATAGAACTTATGTTTTTTCCAGATAAAAACGCTGATAACGAATACATAACTATGCTCAATAGTTTGCGAGATAAAATAAAAACTTTACCGCAAAAGTAAAAGCAAAAGTGAAGCAAATAACCTTAAAACGGATGTACTCAAATGGAACACCATCTCTTTCAATACTTATTGCAGATTTGGTCAGTAGCTTACAAAAAAGCAATACTTAACCAATGCCTATTACAAAGTTGGTCATTAGCTTACGAAAAAGCAATCGTCAACCGCTATACTGAAAACCCTAAAAAAGTAGTTGATGAAGCCTGCTATTATGCTGTAGAAGATTGGACAACCCATTTATATGAACTCGAGCTAATCTCAGAAATTAAAGGTAAAGAGCTTCATTCAATACAAGAGTGTATTCAGCATCATATTGACAATTTGATTGCAGGTAAAATGTGGGTACAAGGAGAGGAACCTCAGTATACTCAAACAGACGATGGAGAAAATGTATTGATGATTGAAATTCCTGTTTGCAATTACCAAGATGGGTGCAAACGCAAATCCGGTTTAGATGAACAAGATTTTAACCAACCAGAAAATCTAAGACAGTTCAGATGTCAAAGATTAGGATGTTTTATTGGTGCAGTTAGAAAATACTTGGTTCCAAACACTTTGTCTAACCAGGAAGACATCACTTATTTTATGACGAAGGTACATAGAGATGAAGGATGTAAAGGATTAATTTTTGTTAGCCAGGGTTTCCTTCGCAGAATACTTGAAGGAAGATATTTATACACCAATTAAATTGATTAATTTACGGAGGCAAAATGATACAAAATAAGAATACAGAAATAGAAGCTCGTATGAAGCCAATTCTAGAGGATTTAAAAGGTAATCTAACAGCTGTTTTTGCAATATTTCTAGTAGACATTAAGAATGAAGAAGTTACAGCTTCTTATCCTGAAATGGAAAGTAAATCACTTGATTTTGTAGGGCTATTATGTAGCAACAGTATCACGGGTTTTGAAGAAAAAGCAAAACGTATGAATGAGGACTTTTATCTTACAGAGATGGAGTTGTTAACTAAAGATAAAAAGGTTTATACCACCAGATTATCCTCTGATTTTTTAC
>JBAVZX010000896.1:0-2919 GCA_049589015.1 Phormidium sp.
GGGATGGGGTGTGCGATCGCCTTCAGAATCAATAGTGGGTGAAACTGGGGATACCGTCTGAGGATTCATGAACTTTTTATAATATTTAGTCTTGGGGGACTTATGTTAAAACATTGTAACAATTGCCAAGGGTAGGCTAATGGATTTGCGGCTATTGGTGAAGACGGTTAGTACCCATCTATATTCCTAGATCAGAATTTCTGAGAAAAGTCGGCAAGGGTGGTTTTCTGTGGATCATGGGGTGATTTCTCCACAAGACTTGAGAAAAACTCAGTTCCAGTTTTCTGAGTCTCAGATTAAACTTAACGGTGGTAGCGGTTCATCGAGAAACCTTGAATTGCAGGCTGATTGCCTTATGTTACTAGGATTGCGGATTGAAAATTTTGCTTTGATTGACCGTCTGGAACTGGCTTTTGGCCCAGGTTTAAATGTTTTGACTGGGGAAACTGGGGCGGGTAAGTCAATTATTCTCGATGCTATTGATGCGGCGTTGGGGGGTAAGGTTACTAGTCGATCGATTCGGACTGGGGCACAAAGGGCTTTGGTGGAGGCGACTTTTCAGTTAACTTCTAGTGTAGCTGAGTGGCTGAATCAGGAGGAGATTGATCTGTTGGATGAATATTCTGTGGTTTGTAGTCGTGAGATGTCTACTAGTCAGGAGGGTATCTTACGTAGCAGTCGATCGCGGATTAATGGGGTATTAGTAAATAGACAACAGATGGAACAGTTGCGATCGCGTTTGGTAGAAATTACTGCTCAAGGTCAAACTGTGCAAATTGGACAAACGGCTATTCAAAGGGAATATTTGGATAGTTTTGCTGGTGTGGGTTTAGTTGAGCAACGTCAAAAGGTGAATGCAGCTTTTCACGCCTGTTCTCAATCGCTTTCGGCTTTAGAAAACCGTCGCCAGTCGGAACAAATGCGGTTGCAAAAGTTAGATTTGTTGGAGTTGCAATTGCAGGAATTAAGTAGGGCTAAACTTGATGATCCTGATGAATTGGAGTCTTTAGAACCAGAACGTAGCCGATTGGCTCATGTTGTAGAATTGCAAAAACAAAGTTACCAGGTTTATCAAGCTTTGTACCAAAATGATCAGGAGGCAAAAGCTGCTGCTGATATTTTGGGAGAAGCTGAGTCTACTTTGATTGACATGGTAAATTATGATTCCAGCTTACAGCCTGTTTTAGATATGGTAAGTGCGGCTTTGGCTCAGGTGGCGGAAGCTGGTAGACAAATTAATACTTATGGTGCGGCTTTGGAGGCTGATCCAGAACGGTTGGAAACTGTGGAACAGCGGATTCGTCAATTAAAGCAAATTTGCCGGAAGTATGGGCCGAGTTTGCTGGATGCGATCGCTTATCAACAGGGTGTGGAAGCCGAATTACAAGAACTTAAAGGTGGTGGTCAGTCTTTAGAAACTTTAGAAAAAATTTATCAGGAAAAAAAGGCATTGCTGCAAGAATGTTGCCATGCTTTGACAGAGTTCAGGCTAGTTGCGGCGAAAAAATTAGAAGAGCGTTTAATTGAGCAATTAAAGCCTTTAGCAATGGAAAAGGTGAAGTTTCGGGTGGAAATTACGCCGATTACTCCTACTGCTAATGGCGCAGATAAAATTACGTTTCTTTTTAGCCCTAATCCTGGTGAACCTTTGCATCCTCTGACGGAAACTGCTTCTGGGGGTGAGATGAGTCGGTTTCTTTTAGCTTTTAAAACCTGCTTTTCGATGGGTTCTGTGGGAACACTGGTATTTGATGAGATAGATGTGGGTGTTTCTGGTAGAGTGGCGGCGGCGATCGCCCAAAAATTGCATCAAATTTCGCGATATCACCAGGTTTTATGTGTTACCCACCAACCTTTGGTTGCGGCTATGGCTGATCGGCATTTCCGAGTGGATAAGCAAGTAATTGATACTCCGAATGGAGAAAAAAATGCTCAGGCTTCAGAGATTCGGACTGTGGTGCGGGTGAGTTGTTTAGATAGTCATTCTACTCGGAGTTACGAATTAGCTCAATTAGCTGGGGGTGATTCGGCTACGGAATCGATCGCTTTTGCTGAATCTTTGATCGCAGAGGCAGATTTAAAAAGAAAAGACAAAGGTAGTCGTTACAACATATAATTCAACCAGAAGGGAAACCACGATAAACTTAAACAAACCTTAACAATTTCAGCAAGAATTCAGGAGGTTGACCGGGAAAATGGGTGCAAGCCCCGTCCTTGTAGGACGGCTTTAATTGTGTTAAGCTAGTTGCCGCAGAGGTTTTCCACGTCAAATGATTGTTTTAGAGTTTAAAGCCGAAGGGAAAACAACTCAATATCAAGCCATCGACGAAGCAATCAAGACTGCTCAATTTGTGCGGAACAAGTGCCTCCGACACTGGATGGATAATCGCGGAATTGGGCAAAAAGAATTGTATCGTCACAACACGGCATTGAGAGCAGAATTCCCTTTTGTTAAAGCTTTAAACTCTCATGCTTGCCAAGTAGCGGTAGAACGGGCTTATAGCTCAATTGCTCGATTTTACGATAATTGTCGAAAGTCTGTTCCGGGAAAGAAAGGTTATCCGCAGTTCAAGAAAAACTGTCGTTCAGTTGAGTATAAAACTTCGGGATGGTCACTTTCTGAAACTAGGAAACAAATTACATTCACCGATAAAAAAGGGATTGGTAAGCTAAAACTAAAAGGAACGTGGGATTTAAACTTCTACCCAATAGAACAGATAAAACGGGTAAGGGTAGTTCGACGTGCTGATGGCTACTATGTCCAATTCTTAGTGAAAGTGGATAACAAAGTAGAAACAAATCCAACGGGTAAAGCTATTGGCTTGGATGTTGGATTGAAAGAGTTTTACACCGACAGCAACGGATACAGTGAACCTAACCCCAGATTTTATCGAGCAGGCGAGAAACGCTTAAAGTTTA
>JBAVZX010000897.1:0-2259 GCA_049589015.1 Phormidium sp.
GCTATTCAAGAGGATGCAGATAGTTCTGATATTGCCGATGCTGCACAAGAGGTAATTAGAGCCGAACAAGATAAAATCGATTCTCTTTCCTTATGGAGTACACCACTAACTGTTACGACGGCTGATACAGTTTTAGGGTTAATGGTAAATGCCAGAAGGTCTATCTATAGTCTTCCTGCAATTATGCAATCTGCGATCGTCTTTGATGAGATTCATGCTTTTGACGATCAGATGTTTGGTCATTTACTGGTCTTTTTGAAGAATTTCCCAAAATTGCCTGTATTGCTTATGACTGCTTCATTACCAAATGAAAGGTTAAACGCAATCAAAGCGATTAGACCTGACTTGAATTGCGTACCAGGACTAGAGGAATTTGAAAATTTGCCTAGATACAATATTCCCTATCCAGTTGAACAAGTTGATGAGGCAACTGTATGGCGTGAAGTTGAAAAATGTTTAGAGAATAATGGAAAAGTTCTCTGGGTTAGAAACCGAGTTGATTGGGCGAATCAAACTTATCGACAAGCAAAAAGTAACCATCAATTCTCTAATCTAGTCAATGTCTATCATTCCAGATTGCGTTACAAAGATCGTAGCGATCGCCATCGTCGCGTTATTGATACATTTAAGGAAAAAGGTAAGGCAGCACTTCTAATATCAACTCAAGTGGCGGAAATGAGTTTAGATTTATCCGCAGACTTGCTTGTGACTGATATTGCACCTGTACCTGCACTAATACAGCGTATGGGAAGGCTGAATCGTCGTGCTACACCAGATAATCCCGATCGTCCTAAGCCTGCTTTAATTTGTCCATTACCTAAGAGCGAAAGAGATGTTTATAAGCCTTATGAAAAGTTAGATATTGAAACTTCTCTAGTATGGGTTCAAAAATTACTGAACTTAGATCGTTCTTTGAATCAGAGAGACTTGGCAGACAAATTCCTAGAAGTCAGCAATCCGAAAGAATATGATTATGAAAAAGCTGAGAAACGAGCTTGCTTCTTTTCGGGAGTGTGGCGTACTCGACCAGGACTAACTCGTGCTGAAGGCTATACCATTTCAGTAATTTTGAAACAAGACTTTGACAATTGTAATGATTTCAACAAGTTTGGGCAGCCTTCGCCTGATTGGATACGCAAGCATGAGGTAGCTATCCCCATCAAATCAGAGGCTTTGAAATGGGACAAAGTTGCTGGAGTTAGGATTGCACCCAAAGAATTTGTTTCCTATGACTATGACGAAAAAACCAAAGAGGGAACAGGAGCATCATGGCAATAAAATCAATTTTTCCTTTAATTTATCACTTGAACGATCCTAATTACACGATCTATCATCGTGCCGCTCTGGGGGGATTAGCTGCAACAATTAAAGCATGGGGTAAATCTCCACCTGAAGGAATCTTTCCCAAGCTTGAGCCGGAATCTGTCATTATTGAAAAAAGTGGTGTTCTCTCTGATAAAGATGCTCTTCAAATAATCCTTGATGCTTCTTTCAAACTAACAGAGGATAAGCTAATTGATCTACCTGGACAGTTTATTGCAGAAGGTAATGATGATTTACGAGTTTGCATTCATGAAGGATTATGCTTGACATTTCTCCAGCACAACAAAATGCGTCCAGGGGAAAAAGAACCTCGGCAATTTCCTTTAAAATTAGCTGATTTTGAAGAAAATCATTTTCTAACTTATAAAGCTATAAATAACTTTGCTCATCAAAAAGCACAAGGTACAGGAATATTTGATGAATCCAAAAAAAAGGCTACTGAAAATGGAGCTTTGCCTGACACTGCGATGATTCCACAGTCAGTAATTCCAGGTGCAATGACTGGTAGAAAATCTCTACAAGCTCCTGTAGAGGAAGTTATCTTGCTACTATTTTTAATGGTTGGTAGTGCTGTATTTTTATTACGTCCGCGCACTTACAAAGAAAAAGCTCAAGCTTGTATTATTGTTCCAGAGGTTATCGATCTAAAAAAATTTGCTCTAGCAATGGAGCGAATATCTAGCAAAAGTCAAACATTTGAGAGATTTACTCATAACTATTTGGGGCGTGTTGTTGGAGGTGCAGAAGAAGCAGCTTTATCTTTTTTGTTAGATATGACTGCCCAAGACCTTGAACGTGAGCGAAGCATTAAAGGATGTCAGGCGATCGCAATGGGTAAAGTTGCCTGGGATAAAAATCAAATCAATCGCAGTATTAGCGTCAAAGTAGGAGGTGACTATGAGGAGATAGCTATATTTCGTGCAGCCAAGCAATATC
>JBAVZX010000898.1:0-4743 GCA_049589015.1 Phormidium sp.
TCTTACCGCTGATTGTTTTATCTTCAATTAAGGAGATGAGTTCAGCTAAGGTAGTTGGTTTGAGGGCTATTTGGGTAATACTGAGTTTTTCATTGTTTAGGTAGGCTGTAATATCACCCATTACCCAGTTTGCGGTTTGTTTGGGGTTAGCACCATTAGCGACAGCTGTTTCAAAATATTCTGCTACGGCGCGATCGTCCGTAAGTACCCTAGCATCGTAGGCGGAGAGTCCCAATTCACTTTCGTAACGGTGACGCTTGGCGGCTGGTAATTCGGGTAATTCTTCTTTCCATTCTGCCTTTTGTGCCGCAGAAACTTCAATTGGTGCAAGATCGGGTTCGGGGAAGTAGCGATAATCGCTGGAACCTTCTTTGATTCGCATACTAACGGTTTTTTGACTTCCTTCTTCCCAGAGGCGAGTTTCTTGAACGATTTTTTCTCCGGCTTCGAGTGCAGCAGTTTGCCGTTCAATTTCGTAATCGATCGCTCTTTGAATTGCACTAAAGGAGTTCATATTTTTAATTTCTACTTTAGTGCCAAATTCTTGTTGCCCAACTGGACGCACGGAAACGTTAACATCGCAACGCAGGGAACCTTCTTGCATATTCCCGTCGCTGACACCAAGGTACCGCATGATTCGCCGGAGTTCTTGAGCATATTCCGCGGCTTCTTGTCCCGATCGCATATCTGGTTCGGAAACAATTTCTAACAAAGGAACGCCTGTGCGGTTAAAGTCAACTAAGGAATAGGTAGAACCGGAAAGGCGATCGCTACCTGCATGAACTAACTTACCTGCATCTTCTTCCATGTGTAGACGAGTAATACCAATCTTTTTCCGAGTGGCGTTACCTTCTTCATCTACTAACTCAATTTCTAACCAACCATGTTCACAAATTGGCAAGTCGTATTGAGAAATTTGATAATTTTTTGGTAAGTCGGGATAAAAATACTGCTTGCGATCGAACTTGCTATAGGAAGCGATTTCTGCATTCAGGGCTAAACCAGCTTTTACGGCATATACCAGCACCTTTTGATTCAGCACTGGTAATACTCCTGGCATCCCCATACAAATAGGACAAACATTTTCGTTAGGTGCTGCACCAAATTTGGTAGAGCAGTTACAGAAAATTTTGGTCGCGGTACTCAGTTGACAATGGGTTTCTAAACCAATGATGGCTTCGTAGGTAGTTTTAGCTGGAGCAGCTGTAGTCATGGGTTAATAAATTGCAGCTTTCTTGAGAATTGGCTTCTATTTTAACCTTTGCGTCTTAACTATGATCATCGGTTTTCCGCAATTTATCTGCCCTATCTTCCCATATATTTACTAATAATATCGGCAATATATTGCTCTGTAACTATTTCCTTCTCCTTTTCCGAACTAAACTGACTGCGAATTGCTGCCAATTCTCCTGCATCTAACCAAAAACCTGCACAACTAGGACATTCATCAACTAACACTTGTCTTTTGATGCTGTAATAATGCCGCATCATCGGGATACTTGAACACTTAGGACAATACCTTCTAAGATTAGAATTGACCTCAATTTCTGGACTTTTTTTAATATTGAGTAGGTTTTCTCCCTGTACCTCTTCCAGGTTATCAACCTTGTCCAATTCAAATCTGTCAAACCAAATTCCCCCGCAACCACCTTCGCAAACATCAACGATGATATTTCCCGCTAATTTCTGAGTTAACTCGTTCCCGCAAGCCGGACATTTCATATATTTACTCTCCTAACTAACTTTTTAATTTTACCTTTTCTGCCAAAAAGTAAAATAAGATAATTCCCGCTAAGTCAGCGATTAGGTCTATAATACTGGGGCTAGACTTGGCTGAAAGTGTTTGCAGTATTTCATCAAATATACAACTGCTCGCTATGATTAAGGGCGCTTGGGGAAAAAGTATTCCAAATACCATTACATAGCGTTTATTTAACGCTAGATGACTAAAAAAGGTAGCTAGCCCCAGTAATAAAAAGTGCATAAATGTATCGGCAAAAGGTATCTTCAACAGTAGAGGTGGCAGAGTTTTTAAATATGCAGAAGTAGAAACAAAAATCAAAAATCCTAAATATAGGCTACAAGCGAAAATCCAAAGTTTGTTTGATGATTTGATCTTGGAAAAGTTCATAGTTGCTGAGTCTGCTATAAAGATTACAAAAACTACACAGTCAACTGAGCTAAATCAGTAAATTAGCTGAATTTTATCAAAGACGATAATCACCTATCTACCTAATTAGGCAGATAGTCAGGATCACCATTCGTTCTTAATCTTCTCTAATTTATCTCTTCCAGACAATATATCAAAATCCGTAAGTTTTTGATTAACTATTTTTACGCAATTCTACTGAAGGGGGTTGACAAGGGGTTAGGGGAAAACCTGTAGGGGACTATTCATGAATTGTCCCTACAGTTTGTCCCTTTGTCTCCATTGCCCAGATTCCGATTTATCATCCTTCTCGTAACTGTTTACGCGCAGTTTCTAAGGCTTCTGTTAATTTTGTCGCATCTCGTCCACCTGCTTGGGCTAAATTTGGTCGTCCGCCGCCTCCGCCGCCGCAAATTTTGGCGATTTGTCCGATGAATTTGCCAGCTTGTAAGCCTTTTTTGTTGACATTTGGACTAAAAGCTGCTACGAAATTTACTTTTTGGGGTTCAGGACTGGAAGCTAAAATTACGGCTGCTTCGCCTAATTTTTGCTGCAATCTTTCGGCGGCAGTTTTTAATGATTCAGCGTCAACATTTGGCAGTTCAGCTACTAGGATTTGGTATTCGCCAACTGTTTCTGCTTGAGATAGTAATTGATCGGATTTGGTAATTGCTAATTCGCCTTTTAAGGTTTCTAATTCTTTTTGAGTTGCTTTGAGTTCGGTTTGTAAGTTGGTGATTCTTTCGGGGATTTCTTCGGGTTTTGCTTTGAAGCGATCGCTCAATTCTCGCACCACCTTATCCCGCAGATTCAAGTATTCTAAAATAGCTGGCCCTGCCACAGCTTCAATGCGTCTAATTCCCGCAGCAACACCTGTTTCTGAGATAATTTTGAACACGCCAATTTCAGCAGTGTTATTAACATGAGTTCCGCCACAAAGTTCCATCGAAACTCCAAAGTCTAACACCCTTACTTCTTCACCATATTTTTCGCCAAACATGGCGATCGCACCTTTAGCTTTTGCTTCTGCTATGGGCAGAACTTCCACAACTCCCGCGTGTGCTTCGCCGATCCAAGTATTAACTAATTCCTCAACTTGTTGGATTTCTGCTAAAGTTAAAGCACGGGAACAATTGAAGTCAAATCTTAAGCGATCGAATGCTACCAAAGAACCTGCTTGAGAGATCGAATCCTCGACAATTTTCTTCAATGCTGCTTGTAACAAATGGGTAGCACTGTGATTAGCTTGCACGCGACGACGACAAGATCGATCGATTTGGGCGTTGACGCTATCTCCTATTCGTAAATTACCTCTTTCGATGCGTCCAAAATGCACAAAGAAATCTGATTCTTTTTTAACATCGTGAATGATAACGATCGAACCATAGCCGCTAATTGTACCGCGATCGCCAATTTGTCCGCCAGATTCGGCATAGAATGGAGTTCGATCGAGAACTATTTGTACTTCTGTTCCCGCTTCTGCTTCTTCCACAGATTCGCCATTAATTAGCAATGCTTCAATTTTGGCATTTGTTACCGCTTCGGTATATCCTAAAAACTGAGTAGCGTGGATATTTTCGGCTAATTTATCCAGAGAACCTTGTACAGTTAAGTCTATTGTTTCGTGGGCAGATTGCGATCGCGTTGTTTGTTCCTTCATCGCCGCTTCATAACCCAGTAAATCTACGGTTAATCCCTGTTCTTCCGCAATTTCTTGAGTTAGTTCTAAGGGAAAACCGTAAGTATCGTAAAGGGTGAAAGCTTGATCTCCGGGAATTTCCGTTTTTCCAGATTGCTTGACTCGTTCGATCGTTTCTTCCAGCAGTTTTTCGCCCCTTGCCAAAGTCTTCAAAAAGCGAGTTTCTTCTCTTTGCAATTCCGCTTTGATTGTGGTTTCTCTTTGGCGGACATTGGGATAAGCTGATTCCGAAAGTGCGATCGCAGTTTCCGCAACTTTCGGCGTAAAATCTTCCGAAATTCCAATCAATCTCCCATGACGCACTACCCGACGAATTAACCGCCGCAAAACATAACCGCGCCCGATATTTGATGCCCGAATTTCATCAGCAATCATGTGAACAACTGAACGAACATGATCGCCAATTACTTTTAAAGAAACCTTGGTTTTCTCATCAGCTTTGGTGTAATCAATCCCAGCAATTTCCGCCGCCGTTTTGATAATCGGGAAAATCAAATCTGTTTCATAATTATTAGGAACTTGTTGGAGGATTTGCGCCATCCGTTCCAATCCCATTCCAGTGTCAATATTCTTGTTTTTTAGAGGAGTTAAATTACCCTCAGCATCCTGGTTATATTGCATAAAAACCAGGTTATAAAATTCAATAAACCGAGAATCATCGTTTAAATCAATCTCATCATCGCCTCGTTCAGGATGAAAATCGTAATATAATTCTGAACAAGGGCCACAGGGACCAGTTGGGCCGGAATTCCAAAAGTTATCTTCTGCACCCATGCGTTTAATTCGCTTTTCTGGTACGCCTATTTGATCGCGCCAAATTGCCAAAGCTTCGTCATCTTCCTCGAAGACACTAACAGCAATGCGTTCTTTTGGTAAACCAAAAATTTTTGTAGAG
>JBAVZX010000899.1:0-8076 GCA_049589015.1 Phormidium sp.
GTTAAAACCGCGGGCGTGCGTTTCATCCCCATATCTAAAGCTAGGGGCTTTCACTCACGTTTTTCGGTAACATTAATTCACCTTTTCCCTTTTTCGTCTGAAAGCAGAAGAAAAGTTCTCAGTTGTAGGGGCGGTTTTAGGATTGCCAGTATTAAGAGTAAATTTCTCCCCCCTGCACCCCTGCATCCCCATTTTTATGGGATGACAAAATGAAGTAGCCTTGCCTTGTGCCCCGCCTCAGTTGATTCTGGTTAGCCCATTAGTGTAAGCTCTCCAATCTGATGGTGTTTTTTGAAAGCTGGTGCTAGTTGGCACGGAGAATCTATAGTGCTGTTGGGTATAGTAATCCAAATTAGGTGGTGTACTGAATTAACCAATATGCCTTAATTCAATGGAGAGTGCCAACGAAAGTTTTTCTCTTTTCATCATCATTCGCTCCTCACCAGCTGGGAAAAGTTCTACTGCTGGGCTATGTAAATCATGGAGAAATAAGCCGTGAAATTCCACTGGATACTACCCAGTACTTTTTTAAGCCTACTTTTACTTTCATCTCCAGCGATCGCAGGTAGACTGCAATCATGGCGTTTTGATCCGCAACGCAATCTGTTGGTTTTCACCACAGATGATGACGTTCAACCCCAAGCACAATTGCTGTTTAATCCCACCCGCTTGGTAATTGATTTACCAGGTACTACTCTGCGTCGTAGTAACAATCAACAAGTAGGAGGTTTAATCCGTTCTGTACGAGTAGGACAACTAAACTCTCGAACAACTCGTTTAGTGATTGAATTGGTGGATGGGTATACTCTTGACCCCCAACAAGTGTCATTTCGCGGAGTTTCCCCCAGACAATGGGTAGTCCAACTACCCACTCCGCTCCGAACTGACGGGCAACAGAATGTAGCTGCTGATGGACAAAGTTCAGGGACTAGTCTCACTCTACCAACTCCAGATGCGGCAACTCCTCCCCCGGCTCTCCCTCCGGTGACTGCTGCTGCTCCTGTGGTGCCTACAATCACCCAAATCCAATATCTACAGGTGACACCTGATGGTTTGTTCCTACGGACAAATGGGGGCAATCCAGAGATTAAAGTTGACCGGAGTAGAGAACGGATTAATATTGAATTGAAAGGGGCTATTCTCTCTCCTCAACTCACGAGTAAGGAATTTTCAGTTAACCGTAACGGTGTCAGTACTATTCAACTTAATCAGGTCAATAATAATCCGCCTGTAGTTCGTTTGACTCTCAAGGTAGGGGCAAATAGCCCGGACTGGGGTGCTACTGTTAGCAATTTGGGTGGGATTGTTTTGTTACCTGGGAGGGGACAAGCTCTCATCGGGGAACGTCAAAGGGCAAAAATTCAGTCTATCGAACTCAATGGCAATCAATTGTTAATTCGTGCGGATCAGCCTTTTACATACACTAGCGGTTGGGATAGGTCTAGTGGTGCTTATCGGATTACTTTAAATTCATCGCAGTTAGTCGAACGATTCTCCGAACCTAGATTTGATCGGAATGCGCCAATATTACGGTTGCGTGTCCGCCAGGACGATGATACAGTAACTATTCTGCTGTTACCTGCTTCTGGGATTCAAATTGGGGAAGTCAGCCAGCCTAGTTCCCTAATGTTGGCTTTACCTTTTTATAGTGCCAGCGCTCGGCAGGTTCCTACTAGTCCGAATTATCCGCCTACAAGTCAAGGGGTGACAGATTATCCCTATCAACAGTTACCCACACGCCGCCCGAATGCCCGTGCTTTGGTGGTGATTGACCCGGGACATGGGGGAAAAGACCCGGGTGCGATCGGTATTGGTGGATTACGAGAAGTAGATGTGGTCTTGCCAATCTCGCTCCAAGTAGCTAGATTATTGGAACAACAGGGTGTTCAAGTGGTTCTAACTCGCAATTCTGATTATTTTGTGGAGTTAGCAGGGCGAAGTGCGATGGCTAATCGAGTTAATGCTGATGTATTTGTCAGTATTCACGCTAATGCGGTAGCTAATCGCCCAGATGTGAGCGGTTTGGAAACTTACTACCTCAGTAGCGGTCTGACTCTAGCTCGATTTATTCACAATAGCATTCTCCAAAGTATAAATGTTCCCGATCGCGGGGTGCGACGTGCTAGATTCTACGTGCTACGCCACAGCGCTATGCCATCTGTATTGGTAGAAACTGGTTTTGTCACTGGATACGACGATTCTGCTAGGTTGGCAACTCCTGCTTACCAAAGCCAAATGGCGGAAGCTATAGCCCGTGGGATTCTTCAGTACCTTCAATATTACAGATAGCGAGAAAATTGTTTGACTCTTAACAATTCTTCAATCTAAAATTCAAGGCAACAATTTACAAAGGACTTGCATATCAATGACCTCTCAAAGAATCGGGATTTTTGACAGTGGTGTGGGTGGTCTTACAGTTCTCAGAGAAGTTTATCGTCAATTACCATCGGAATCTATCCTGTATTTTGGAGATACGGCTAGATTACCTTACGGCAATCGAACCAAAGTGGAAATTTTAAATTTTGTCCGGGAAATTCTTAGCTGGATGCAGCAAGAGTCCGTCAAAATGGTAATCATGGCCTGTAATACCAGTTCGGCTCTAGCACTGGAAACTGTAAGATCAGAATTCGATTTCCCGATTTTAGGAGTGATTTTGCCCGGAGCTAGAGCAGCGGTACAGCAAGGGAAAAGAATCGGCGTAATTGCTACCCCCGCCACTGCTGCTAGCAATGCTTACCGTCGTGCCATTCATGAAATTGACTCCACAGTTCAAGTCTGGCAAGTCGGTTGTCCCGCTTTTGTACCTTTAATTGAACAAAACCGGATTCATACTCAAGATACATACCAAGTCGCTAGGGAATACCTAGCTCCCTTGCTGGAGCAACAAATTGATACTCTGGTTTATGGCTGCACTCACTATCCCCATTTAGCGCCCGTGCTAAAATCTATCTTGCCTCGGACGGTACTGACAGTCGATCCAGCAGTATATGTGGTGAGAGCAGCTGCTCAAGAATTAGATTTACTGGGGCTACGAAATACTAGTCCACCGCAGCCGACGCGCTTCTGTGTGAGTGGTGATCCACATCACTTCGCTCAATTGTCGGTGCAGTGGCTAGGTTGTACCCCTGTTGTGGAGCAAATATGGTTGCCAGCTGTCTCTTTACAGCCAGCTAGAATAGAATCTCTCGAAAGAGAGTAGTCAATGGTCAAAAGTATGCTTCAGAGCTAGGAGTTAACCTTGAGGTCTTCTCCAAGCTCTAGACCGTTGGGCGATTATCAGTAGGAGATAAATCGCTAATAAGTAACCTGTGGCTAACAAAGGAATCATTAGAGGCATATCGCGGTAAACCATAATGAATTTACTAGTAGGTAAAGCAATGGGGTATGGGGTAAGTTGATAGCTATAGAAAATTCCAGCTTGCTAGTGCTGATGGGAATAGCACTCTTAAGCTGTTAGCAAAACAAATCACGCAACGGCATTTATCCCGCTTAGTGTTTCTGTTTGCTGATTGAGACCCTAGATAAGCACTAAGGAATTGCAGGTTAGGTTGGTTAACCTAGCCTTAAAAGTCTTAGAGTTTCTCTAAGAAACGAAGTCCCGATTTTAATAATCGGTTGGAGCAACTACTGGTCAGTAGCTACATCTATCTTTAATGAAAGGAGTCACTCCATATCACCATTGGCAACCAACAATAGTTGGTTTCCTTGGAGTGTTATTCAAATTTAGTGAAATCCTTATTAACTAGCCTATCACAAGCTTCCCAGCTTTTTGTGGTAGATCAGAAAAATGCTTAAAAATTTTATACAATTTTCTGACACCAAATGTAGTTTTTATGTGGTATATATCTACCCAGAAGAAATAATACAGGTTTTCTCTGGGATAACCGGAATATTTAGGGATGTAGGGGGTAGATTAGTCACAAGGATGGGAGAGGGGATTTAATCTGTGGGGTGCTTAGCTTAAAATGAGGTACAGAATATGTTAAATTTCGTAAATAAAGCCTGAACTGGCAGATCCATGACCTCAACTACCTCCCTCTTTTCGCCTGTTGAAGCAGACCTGCGTTTGCTGTCGGAGAATTTAAAGCAGCTAGTTGGTAATCGTCACCCTATATTGTCTGCGGCAGCGGAACACCTGTTTGGAGCAGGAGGAAAGCGACTGAGACCAGCGATCGTCCTGTTAGTTTCGCGAGCTACTATGCTAGAACAGGACATTACCGCTCGACATCGACGGCTAGCTGAGATTACCGAAATGATTCATACGGCTAGTTTGGTGCATGATGATGTAGTGGACGAATCTTCCGTGCGTCGAGGTGTACCTACAGTACATAGCTTATTCGGTAATAGAATTGCAGTATTAGCTGGAGATTTTCTTTTCGCACAATCTTCTTGGTATCTTGCTAATCTAGATAATCTAGAGGTTGTCAAACTCCTGTCCGAAGTGATTATGGATTTGGCAGCTGGGGAAATTCAGCAAGGTTTAAATTGCTTTGATGCTAGTTTATCGATCGAGGCTTATCTACAAAAGAGTTATTACAAAACTGCCTCGCTGATTGCTAATAGTGCTAAAGCTGCTGGGGTACTCAGCGATGTGAGTACCGAAATGGCTCAGAATCTGTATTACTATGGTCGTCATCTTGGCCTAGCTTTCCAGATTGTCGATGATATCTTGGATTTTACGGGTTCTGCGGACGTTTTGGGTAAACCGTCGCTTTCAGACTTAAAAAGTGGCAATTTAACTGCACCAACACTGTATGCTCTTAAAGAAAAGCCTTTTTTGGAAGTTTTAATTGAGCGTGAATTTTCCCAAGAAGAAGATTTAGAACAGGCGTTACAATTGATTAATGAAGCAAAGGGTATTGAGAGAGCAAGAGAATTAGCTACTCAAAATGCTAACACTGCGGTGGAGTATTTAGCAGATTTACCTGCGTCGGAATCTCGTGAAGCTTTAATTAATATGGCGGATTATGTTTTGAGTCGTCTTTACTAAGAGATTTAGATAGGAACTACCGCGCTCTTTTTTGGGCGCGATTTTTGCTTACTTCTAGTAGGCATTTTTTTATACTTGGCGCAGTCAGAAAATGAGCTTTTCGGAGTTTGTTGGTCAGTTGATGAGAAGTCAATGAGATCTAAAAGAAGTGAGTTAAGAACTCAATAAAGTATCTGTCTTAATAGAAAACAGGAAGGGGTTGTTAGATATAGATGCGCTTTTGAGATCTTGCATCTGTGCTGAAAGCCCGCCAGGGGTTAAAACCCCTGGCTAATAGCGAAAGTCCACTTTAATGGACTAAAAAAACAGCGTTCTTTAGATTATTTTTATTTCAGGAAAATAGCTATGCAGTATCAGCGAAATCAATCAAATTTTTCAACTAACTATCTAGCGAATATAAGAATATGAAAAACAAACTTAATAGCATATTACACTGCTTTTATTGGTTTAGCAATATTATCCTTTTATTCATCACTTATGGATGGATATTACCAGCCAATGGCACTCAATTAATCACAGATACCTTAGCGGGTCAGTGTCCGATCGAATTCTTGATTACCTACCTGGTATTGCTGGTAATACCACCCATTTCTATTGTCATCGGATGGATAAATTTCCGCCAAAAACCCCAACAACTGATTCGTTTATTATACGGTGCGGAACTGCCTCTATTTCTCCTCTGTTTATTCCGCTTATTTGGATTGCGGGAACTCACGCCAGCCAGTAGCTTTGTGTTGGGGATATTGTTTGTAGGTATTGCCGCATTTCTGGCGGAAATGATCTGGGGATACGCAGAAGGTAATCGTCTTTTTTCCTGGGTGCAAATGACATCACATAGCCTTTTAATTTCCCTAAGTTATTATGTGAGATTTGTGCTGATTTTATATGCGATTCCCGTTGCATTTTTGATGGCATTCACATTCATTGACTTTGGTTTTGCACGCAATGTATATTCTACTCCTTTTTACTTTAATTCTCCCCTATTGCTGGTGATGGGATGGTTGCTAACAAAATTGTACATTCAATCCAGTCGGCGCATCTTAGTAGCTCATGCCTTGCAATATGGACGAAAACGCACCATTTTTGGCTTCATTACCGTGCTAACTGCTGCTGTAATTTTCCTGTTTTTTTCCTACCAGCAACAACCTCAGATAGAAGCATTTAATTTACTGCAACCAAATCACAATAAACCCGTTTCTGTCCAAAGTCATCAGCAGGAACTCTTAGCTAAATCTGAGGATATTCGGGCTGGACTCCTCAACGCTTACCTGTATCCCTATCGTTATATAGGGTTAAATAATGATTTTTTATGGAATCTGTTGATGTTTCCATTTTTATACAACGATTCCAATTCGGATGCAGTAAGCTTTGCAGCATTTTCGTACTTCAATTTCTTTGACCAACCTATTGAAAAAGCGGAAAAAGCAACGATTGTAAGGGCGATTCAATCGACAGCTAATCGAAATGGAGTAGCTGAAAAATTGCGTAATTTAGACCAAGTAGATGTGTGGAAAAATGTGTGGTTACATTCCCAAGCAGTGACCATTCAACCACAAGGAGACTGGGCGGATATAGAAATTCACGAAGTCTATGAAAATCAAACTGTTAACCAACAGGAAATCAGCTACACTTTTTCGTTACCAGAAAGCGCCGTTATCACCGGAGTTTGGCTGGGCGAAACAGAAGATAAATCTAAACGTTTTCCCTTCATTGTTTCCCCTCGACGTGCTGCTGAAAAAGTCTATCAAGCAGAAGTACAACGACGCTTAGACCCAGCTTTAGTTGAACAAATTGGGCTAAGCAAATATCGCTTAAGAGTTTATCCAATTCCACCCCAGTTGCAACCGTGGGAACAGCAAAATTCTCCCAAACGAGCTACTCAAATGCACCTTTGGCTAACTTATAAAGTGATGCAAAAAGAGGAGGGATGGGCGTTACCGAGACTAGCAGGAAAATCGAATATTTACTGGAATGGGGAAACAAAGCGAATTCGCAATGGTCAGGATATTAAGCTAGCTGAAAACGAATGGTTAGAAGCATTTTTACCAGCATCAAAACCGCTGCAAACTCAAGAGCATCAAGTTAATTTAGCTGAGGGTTATCGTGTTTCAGCTAAACCATTGACCGCCCAAGATTATGTCTTACAAAAAGGCAAGCGATTAGCAGTTATTCTGGATACATCGCGGAGCATGGCATCCCATACTAAAGCGGTGACGGAAACTTTTAATTGGTTGAAAGAGCATGGATTTGCTGACAGCATTATTGATAACAATGATGCTGATTTGTACCTGAGTGCCACCCTGGATGCTCAACCCAGTCGCCTTGACGATCTCCGTCAATTTAATTCTGAAAAAATGATGTTTTATGGTGTGATTGACGTTAAGGAAATGTTGCGTCAGTTTCTGAAGTTGCAGGGTAATACGCGCTACGATGGCATATTATTGGTGACGGATACAGACAGTTATGATTTGTATGATGATGGTGGTCATTTAGTGAAGACAAATTCAGGTCTTTATGAATTGGTTTTTGAGGATAGTAAGCCAATTTCAGTGATGCCTCTTGCACCGTTATGGATCGTGCATTTAGGAGGTTTGCCAACTACTTTTGATGATAGAATTTGGAGATTAATTCAAAATAGTGGTGGCGGCTTATCTGCTACACTGCCAGAAGTTATACAGCGGATGGGAACGCAAGCAGCTTTGGGTTCTTCTGTGGTGAATGTGGTGGATGGATATGCTTGGTTTGTGGAGAAAGCATCGGGCGAAGTGACTAATAGCGAAAATTTCCAATCCCTAGCAGCAAAACAATTGATTTTGGGGTTGAGTAGAGAGATGGATTTGAGTCAATTATCGGCTCTCGATCGACTGCATAAGATTGCCAAAAATTACAAAATTGTCAGTCCTTATTCTTCGATGATCGTGTTAGTGAACGAGCAGCAAAAGCAAGCATTAAAGCAAGCGGAAACTGAAAGCGATCGCTTTGGTTATTTAGTTCAAAATAGCAATAACTCCTTGAGTCAACCCAACTCTTCTCCCCAGTCTTTTAACCTACCTTCCATATCTTTAAATTTAGGTGGTGGTTTTTTA
>JBAVZX010000900.1:0-8707 GCA_049589015.1 Phormidium sp.
AGCCATAAAAATAAGTAGTGCGATCGCGCCCTGCTGATCCGATCGCCATCTCAGCTTAATTAACCAATAACCCAAAAAAAGCGCCTGTATCTTCAGGCGCTATCAACCAGGGGGTGGAAAACTGAAATATTAATAATCCTTGCTCCTAACCTAGAGCGTCAGCACCAGCCACAACCTCTAACAGTTGCTGAGTAATAGCAGCTTGTCGAGCCTTATTGTACGACAGAGTTAAAGAACCAATCAACTCACTAGCATTATCGCTAGCATTGTTCATCGCAGTCATACGAGCCGCCAGTTCACTAGCAGCTGACTCTTGTAAAGCCCGCAACAATTGGTTATTTAAATACAACGGCAACAAAGCATCGAGAATTTGCACAGGATCTTGCTCAAAGAGCATATCTCTGGGGAAACTGCGAACAACGGTTGTCACCTTACTGCGTTCCACCTGAAACTGACCGCCCGAAGTCGTCAGACGGAAAATTTCATCATCCGAGGGTTCAAAACCTTGAGGATCGAGGGGTAACAAAGTTTGAATTACTGGACGAGAACTAATCAGCGAGACAAACTTGGTGTAAACCAGTTCCACTCGGTCTACACTATCTGACAGGAATAGAGAGAGTAGTTCATCAGCGATCGCAGAAGCCTCAGTAGCAGTAGGAATTTGTTCTAAACCAGTGAAAGTAGCATCAATTGGCTGTTCACGGCGTTGGAAATATTGAATAGCCTTCCGTCCTACCAGAACAAACTTATAATCCAGACCTTCCGCCTTCAGTTCCTTAGCACGAGTTTCTGCCCGCTTAATGACATTACCGTTATAACCACCACACAGACCACGATCGCCAGTAACCACCAACAAACCTACAGAACGAACTTGTCGTTGTCTGAGTAGAGGTAAATTAGCCTCCTCAAAGCGCAACCGGGACTGTAAACCGTAGAGAACCTGAGCCAAAGCATCAGCAAAAGGACGAGTAGCGATAACTTGTTGCTGGGCCCGACGCACCTTAGCCGCTGCTACTAGGCGCATCGCCTCCGTGATTTTTTTGGTGTTTTTAACCGACTTAATGCGATCGCGAATTGCTTTTAAATTAGCCATTGTCCGACATTAGAATTGAGAACAAGAGAATTGAGAAATTGGATTTTGAATCATAGAAAATAAAATCCAAAATCCAAAAACTGAAATTACGGCAGACATATATGTCTGCCCCTACGCCATTGCCAGGAAATTCTTCTTAAAGTCCAAGATCGCCTCCTTCAGCAAAGCCTCCGCCTCATCACCCAGCTTCTTCTCGTTACGGATCAACTCCATGTACCTCGGCTTGCTAGTCTTCAAGTACTCCCGCAGTCCCTTAGTGAAACCAGTCACCTTATCCACAGGAACATCATCTATGTAACCATTCAAACCCGCATACACCAAAGCAACTTGTTCCCCAACAGACAGAGGCGAATATTGAGGCTGCTTCAGCAACTCCCGCAAGCGCTGACCCCGTGACAACTGGTCTTGAGTCGTCTTATCCAAATCAGAAGCAAACTGAGCGAAAGCCGCCAAATCATCAAACTGAGCCAATTCCAGCTTCAGTTTACCAGCAACTTGTTTCATCGCCTTAGTTTGCGCCGCCGAACCCACACGAGATACCGAAATACCAGGGTTAATCGCCGGACGAACACCAGAGTTAAACAAATCAGTAGTCAAGAAGATCTGACCATCAGTAATCGAAATTACATTAGTCGGAATATAAGCAGACACATCACCCGCTTGAGTTTCGATGATTGGTAAAGCAGTCATACTACCGTCACCAAGCTCTTGGTTCAGTTTAGCTGCCCGTTCCAGAAGGCGAGAGTGGAGGTAAAACACATCTCCCGGATAAGCTTCCCGTCCTGGTGGACGACGCAGCAGCAAAGACATTTGGCGATAAGCAGCCGCTTGTTTAGAGAGGTCATCATAAATTACTAAAGTGTGTCTGCCCTTGTACATGAAGTACTCAGCCATACTCGCACCGCTATAAGGAGCTAAGTATTGCAGGGTAGCCGGGTCACTAGCGTTAGCCGCAACTACAATGGTGTAATCCATTGCGCCGCCTTCTTGCAGCTTTTGCACCACGTTAGCGACAGTAGAAGCTTTTTGACCGATCGCCACATAAACACAAACCACATTCTCCTCTTTTTGGTTGAGGATAGTATCAATCGCGATCGCAGTTTTTCCAGTTTGACGATCGCCAATGATTAACTCCCGTTGTCCCCGACCCACAGGAATCATCGCATCGATCGCCGTAATCCCAGTTTGCAGCGGTTCACAAACCGAACGCCGCGCTACAATACCCGGTGCCGGAGATTCAATCAAACGAAATTCGCTAGTTCCCAGATCTCCCTTACCATCGATCGGACGACCCAGCGCATCTACAACTCTACCAACCAGAGAATCCCCCACAGGCACCTGAGCGATTTTACCAGTAGCCTTAACCACACTACCTTCTTGAATTTCCAAACCCTCGCCCATCAACACCGCACCCACGTTGTCCTGTTCCAAGTTCAACGCAATCCCAATAGTGCCATCTTCAAACTCCAACAGTTCCCCAGACATGACCTTATCCAAGCCATAAATCCGGGCGATACCGTCTCCCACTTGCAATACTGTCCCAACATTAGTGACATCAACAGTTTGGTCGTATTGCTCAATTTGCTGCCGAATAATGCTGCTAATTTCGTCTGGTCTGATACTGATCATAGAAGTCTTATCCTGTTATTTTTTTACGAGTAGGAGCGTCCACGAGCTTCAGAAATTGTCGCTTAGTGACAAAGGTTGTTTACTAAACCCGCCCCTACAAAATTAGTCATTGGCAAGTAGTGATTGGTATTTAGGCAACAAGATAAAATTTTCCTCGTCGCTTTCTCCCCTTACCAGTTTCGAGTCTCCATTCTCTTCATATCAATTCTCAGCAAAATCATGCTACCGATCGATCTCCCCGTTCCCGCATAAAAAAGCGTAAAGAGTCTCAATCATCCACAGCCGACTTCAAGAGAACCGATATTAGGCGTTACTCAAGCGCAGAGAAATGCGACGTAATTGACCCCGCAAACTCGCATCAAACACCTGAGAACCAACTTTAATGATTACTCCACCAATGAGATCTTGATCCACTTTGGTTGCTAGTTCCACCTGTTGGGCATTTGATAGGGATTTTACCTTTTCGCGAACAGACTGTTTTTGCTCTTCGCTCAATTCCACAGCTGAAGCCACTTCAGCCAGAACAGTTTGATTGAGTTCTCTCAACCGATTTAAATACTCTTGGCAAATTGCTTCTAAAAACCGAATCCGCTTTTTATCTACCAAAAGCATCAAAAAGCTCATCACATAAGGATGAACTTGATCGCCGATCATTTGCCGAATTACTTCCTTTCTTTTCGCAGTTGGAATTAGCGGATCACCAAGAAATTTTTGCAGTTCAGGTGAACTTTTCACCACTTCTATTAAACCTCGCGCATCTTCGCCGAACTTTTCTGTCAAGTTCTGCCCTTGCGCCAAAGCCATCATTGCTTCTGCATAAGGTTCTGCTATTGCTGCACCAAATAAGTTTCCTTTCATTGGTTTCCTCCTAGCAGAGCAATGCTGTTATTAACTAATTCTTGTTGAGCGGATTCATCCAAAACTGATGTTAGCTGAGATTCTACTTTTTGAATTGCTAACTCTGTTACTCTTTGTCTTAACTCTGCTAGCACTCTTTCTGTTTCTGTGTTCAAATCTTCGCTGGCTTTCTTCCGCAAATTTTCTACTTCCTTAGCTGCTTGAGCTAGGATAGATTCTTTAGCTGCTTGAGCAGTTATTTCGGCTTCTTTTCTAATGCGTTCTGCTTCTGCTTGTGCCTGAGCCAACTTTTGCTGTTGATCCGCTAAAGCTTCAGCTGCTTGGCGTTGGCGACCTTCGGCTTCGCCGAGTTCTTCTAAAATCCTTTTACGTCTTTCGATCAGGATATTAGTAACGATTTTACGCCCTAAGTAAAATATGACTCCAATCAGAATAGCTAGGTTAATCAGGTTGGTTTCAAATAAATCAAAATTCAGCCCAAAACCCCCTGATTCCGCTGCTTCCGAATGAGCTTCTGTGGCCAGTAATAAGAAAGTCTCCATGATACCCATTCACATTTTTGTCGCTCAATTTTTCATACATTTGGTTCTTACTTAGAGTCTATTTCTGACACTAAGTAAAGCCTCCTTTCCGCAATGCCAAAAAGCATTTACTCTATCTACTTACGAGACTATGCCCCAAAAGCTTTTCCAGAATTTGGCGACTCAGAGCATCTACTTCCTGTTCTAGAGCAGTCATTGCTACTTGTTTCTGCTCATCTATTTCTTTGCGAGTCTGATCTAGTCGAGCTTGCACTTCTGCAAGAGCCTCGCTATTTTTCTGGGCGGCGATTTTCTTGGCATCTTCTTGAGCAGCGACAATTACACCTTGAGCTTGCCTACGGGCTACAGCTAGCTGTTCCTCATACTGCTTTGCCAGTTGCTCTGCTTTCGCCAAACGTTCGCGTGCCTCTACTTCATTGGTGCGGATATATTCAGAGCGCTCATCTATTGCCTTGGACAGAGGCTTATAGAAAACCGCATTCAACACCGCCGCCAGCAGCAAAAACTGCACTGCCATTAAAGGCAAAGTAGCGTCGAAATCAAACATTTTTTACAGTTTCAAAAACTACCTGAGAGGAAAATAAATTTTAGACAGAATTGCTTACTTGGGTATGGAGGAATTTCAAATTACAGCTTGCAGATAGGAAGTTGAATTACAATTTCCCATCTCACATCTCAAATTTGCCATTCTCCATTACCCATCTCTCAATGCGTTACTGCACTTAACCTGCAAATGGGTTAGCAAACAACAACACTAGAGAAATTACTAGACCATAGATGGTCAGTGATTCCATGAACGCTAGAGTTAACAGTAAAGTACCGCGAATCTTACCTTCAGCTTCTGGCTGACGCGCAATACCTTCTACAGCTTGTCCAGACGCATTACCTTGACCAATACCAGGGCCAATAGCAGCTAAACCAACAGCTAAAGCAGCAGCCAATACTGAAGCAGCAGCAACCAATGGATCCATGATGTTTTAACTTACCTTATCTACACAACAAAACAAATCAGATTTTTGAGTCTTGAGTCTTGAGCCAGGAATGAGGAATTTATTTCCTTGATGCCAAATTCTCTCTTCCTACTCAAACTACCATTAAATGAGGACTAACCATGTTCCTCATGTTCTTCTCCACCATGCCCTTCCATAGCCTCATGGATATATGCCGCCGCTAGGGTAGCAAATACCAAAGCTTGAATTGCACTGGTAAACAAACCTAATGCCATAATTGGCAAAGGTACAAACAAAGGCACCAGTAGCACCAACACCCCAACTACTAGTTCATCCGCCAGAATGTTTCCAAATAGACGGAAGCTCAGGGAAAGTGGTTTGGTGAAATCTTCTAAAATCGCAATGGGTAATAGGACTGGTGTTGGTTCGATATATTTCCTAAAGTACCCTAATCCCCGCTTGCTAAACCCGGCGTAAAAGTACGCTAAGGAAGTTAGTAATGCTAAGGCTACTGTCGTGTTGATGTCATTGGTGGGTGCAGCTAATTCGCCTTCTGGAAGTTGAATTAATTTCCAGGGAATCAATGCTCCTGACCAATTCGACACGAAAATAAACAAAAACAGTGTGCCGACAAATGGCACCCAAGGACGGTATTCTTTCTCACCTATTTGGTTTTTCGCCAGGGATTGGATAAACTCCAGAACATATTCCATAAAATTCTGCATACCGCTAGGAATTCTTTGGATGTTCTTAGTAGCTAGGAATGACGCTACTAATAGGAGAGAAATTACGAACCAAGAGGTGAGAAATACTTGCCCGTGTAGTTTTAAATTGCCCACTTGCCAGTAGAAATGATGACCCACTTCTAAACTAGCTAGGTGCGTAAAAGTTAAGTAATTTAAGTCACTGAGCATTTTGACCTTCAGGAGACTTTCCCCGAAATTTAGCTTTTGAACCCCCTACCTAGCTTGCCTAATCTATCTAGGATCAGACGGCATGAGGGCTCGCACCATCTGGTATAGGAGTGCAACTTTGTATGTCAGGAATCCCAAAAATATTGGGAGAACCTGTAGCTGACTCAATTGAGTTGCTAGTATAATCAACCCAATAAATATGGCAAACCGAGACTTGCTCAGACGGCGATTTTGTTGACCAAGCTGTTCAACATTTTTTGCCAACATTCTCAAGTAAAGCACACCTGTGCACGCCCCAAGCAAATAATTTAGTGCTGTGTTCAGGTTGTAGGAAATCCAAACAGAGACGAAAATAATCGCTGTTGTCGTCAGGGTGACTACGAATAGTTCTTTTTGCAGGTTATAGTATTCCTGCATTGATTCTCTAGGTGTTTTTTCTTGAGAATCAACTTGAGAATTATCCGTGGCTACAGAGGTGGATTCATGAGATGAGTCTGACAAGGTAACGGAACTCGCAAACCAGTTCTATAATTTGACTTTGGCTTTGTTCTAGCCAGATGCAATCATACCACGCAGGAAGTAACAATACTTAAGGAAATATGATCTTTCTGTTTTGGGGATGGGGAAAGTTTTGGGTTTTCTTCTCTGCGCTCTGTTCCAAAGGTAATAGTGTGAAGATTTCTTGGGCTGCTTTTTCGCACACCCTACCCACTTCTCCTAAATTCTGGCGCATTTGCTGATATTCTGCCAAAATTTGGGAACTGTTTGCCGGATTCATCAAATTAATGGCTTCTTGGACAATATTTTCTGGTGTTGCTTGTTCTTGAAGTAATTCGGGTACGATCGCTTTCATCAACACCAAGTTTGGTGGCGACATGAAGGGAATGGAAAATTGGAAGAGATTTTTAGCTATCCAGGCAGTAATCGGGTTAACGCGATAGATTACGACTTGAGGAACCTCTAAAAGGGCAATTTCTAGATTTACTGTTCCAGATTTGGTAATTGCTAGGTCAGCTGCGGCAATTGCTTCTATATTTTTATCAGCTATCAAAGAAGCTTTTAGGTTATATTTTTCGATTGCTTGTTCGATGGGCTGGCGGAATGCTTCCAGGGAAAGGGGAATTAAGAATTTGACCTCGGGAATTTTAGATTGAAGAATTTTCGCCGCCGCCAACATTGCTGGTAAAACATATTGAAGCTCTTGTCGCCGGGAAGCTGGTAATAAGGTAATCACCGTTTCTTCTGGCGGAATTCCCAAGCTAGCACGGGCAGCAGAACGACTGGGGGCATAAATCATTTTATCTAGTAAAGGATGACCTACCCAAGTCACTTTTACGCCTTTTTCTCCGAAAAACCGAGCTTCTTCTGGGAAAATTGCCAATATTAGGTCAGAAATTTTAATGATTTGTTTAGTGTCGCGATCGCTCAATGACCACACCCAAACTTGGGGGGCAATGTAATACACAATTGGCACATTTGTCAAGTGCGATCGGATAAAATTACCAATAACGAGATTTGGCCCCATGTAATCGATTAAAATCACCAAATCCGGTGGATTTTGCCGTAAATACTGTTTAGCACGATTTTGGATTTGCAGAGTCGGCCAAATGTAGGGTAAAGATTCCAGAATACCCACAGAGCCAATTTTGGTAGTATCCGCCAACAAATTAGCACCAGCTTGCGCCATGCGGGAACCACCCAAAGCAACGATTTCCAATTCCTGCCCTAATTTTTCGGCTTGGCGGTGAAGTGCGTTAATTAACAACGCCCCCTGCAAGTCGCCAGAAACTTCGCCCGTTGAAATGAAAATACGAATAGTCATTTGTTATTTGTCACTTGTCTTTTGTCTTTTATCTTTTCTTAACCTCTTGACCAATGACCAATAACCAATAACTAATGACCTTTTGACCAATTATCCTCAACATTTATAGCATGAGATTTACCAGGAATTGGCCCTCGACGTTTTGGTAATTGGGAAAGTTCGAGAAAATGATATAAATGTTCGATATTCGGATTATTGCTTAATCCTTCCAGTTGTTCGAGAGCTTGATTTAAGGTAAATCCAGAGCGATATAGCAAACGGAAAGCCTTTTTAATATCTGCCAAATCACTGCTAGTAAAACCCGCTCGTTTTAAACCAACTAAATTAAGACTTCTTACCCGTGAAGGACTACCTTCTACTAGCATAAACGGTGGCACGTCGCGATCGATCCGACTCATCCCGCCCACCATTGCCAAACGTCCTACATGGACAAATTGATGGATACCCAAAACTCCGCCAATTACCGCTTTTGACTCAATTTTTACATGACCTGCTAAAGACACAGAATTCGCAATTACCACCGAGTCTTCAATTACGCAGTTATGGGCTACATGGACATAAGCCATCAGCAAGTTATCATTACCGACGACAGTAGCTTCCCCGGCATTAGTGGCGCGGTTAATGGTGACATACTCACGAATTTTGTTACCATTGCCGATTTTGACCAAACTAAGGGAGCCATCGTATTTTAAATCTTGGGGTTCCAGACCGATCGCAGCCCCAGGAAAAATTTCATTACGTTCACCAATTTCCGTTAGCCCTTCAATTACAACATGAGGGCCAATAACCGTTCCTGCGCCGACTTTGACCTTTTCCCCAATTACAGCATAAGCTCCAATCTGAACTGTGGGATGAAGTTCGGCACTGGGATGAACAACGGCAGTGGGATGGATTAAGGT
>JBAVZX010000901.1:0-3660 GCA_049589015.1 Phormidium sp.
AACTACTTGCCTAAGTCACTACATTAGCGGAAGGACAGAGGTCAGCGAGGGCGCAGGCGTGACAGGCGGGTTTTCGAGCGGTACAAATGGCGCGACCGTGATAGATTAGGCGAATAGACCAGTTTTCCCAGTCAGGTTGGGGTAAAAGGCTCATTAAATCGCGTTCGATGCGAATTGGGTCTTGATGTTCGGTTAAACCTAATCTGTTACTGAGGCGTTTGACATGGGTATCTACGGTTACGCCGTGATAAATGCCGTAAGCATGAGCCGAGACTACGTTAGCGGTTTTTCTGGCTACTCCGGGTAATTCCAGTAATTGTTCCATGAGTTTTGGGACTTTTCCCCGAAATTTTTCCACAATCAGGCGACAAGCGCCTTGGATATTTTTAGCTTTGTTGCGGTAAAAGCCTGTGGAACGTACCAAAGATTCTATCTCGGTGAGGTCAGCTTTGGCGATCGCTTCGGCATCAGGAAAACGGCGAAACAACTCTGGCGTTACCTGATTAACTCGCTCATCAGTACATTGCGCCGAGAGAATCGTCGCCACCAGCAATTGTACTGGAGTTTCATAATTAAGCGTACAAGTAGCGTTGGGATAAAGTCGCTTTAAACGAATCAAAATCTCCAACGCTGTTTGCTGCTTAGTAGCCAATTTACGAGTAATGCTCACTGAAGTAACTTTTGTACCCACTCAAGTTGGGTTGTATCGCGGACAATCAAAAAGATTCCTAGTCCTAAGAGTAACATTAGCCCAGTTTGCATGACACCATCTTGAATGTGAGTTGGTAAAGGTTTACCACGCAAACCTTCAATTAGTAAAAAAGCCAACTGTCCACCATCTAAAGCTGGTAAAGGCAAAATATTAATGATTGCCAAGTTAATACTCACCAAAGCGGCAAACAAAAATAATCTGCTGATATCAGATTGAGCCAACTTTGCGCCTGCTTCAACGATTTTCACAGGGCCAGCTACTTGAGAGGCAGTTTCCTGAAAGTTGGTAATTAACTGATAAAATCCTTTCACCGTTCCGACAAAGATTTGTTGGAATTGGTCGGCGGCGAAGTTAAAGATTTCCAGGATATTATTAGGACGACGATAAATTGGCGTGCCATTGGGAACTAATTGAACGCCAATCCGCCCTTTACCATCTGTTCCGGCTTCTGGTGTTACCTTGAGGGAGTCTGCGATCCCATTCCGTTCTACAGTTATTTGAATGGTTTTGTTGGCAGCGTTTTGAATTTCTGTTTTCAGTAATTCTGGAGCTTCTTTAACTGCACCAAGTTCTTTACCGTTAACAGAAAGAATGATATCTCCAGCTTTAATGCCTGCAACTGCGGCGGGTGAATTTTCGGAGATAACTTGGGGAACAAGTACTCCGGGTTGATAGTTAATTCCTTGAGGAACGCCAACAATTCCAAACTGAATTACTAACACTAAATAGGCAAAGATTAGGTTAGCAATTACTCCGGCGCTGATCACAATTGCTCGGTCTAAAATTGGACGATTGCGGAGTAAATTCGGATCATCAAGGGGATATTTACAATCGGGATCATCGTCAGGAAAACCGACAAATCCACCCAAGGGAAAAGCACGGACGGCGTACTCTGTTTCTGACCCTTGGTATTTCCAAAGTATAGGGCCAAAGCCAAGGGAAAAGCGATTGGCATGAATGCCTTGAAGACGAGCGGCCATGAAATGACCTAACTCATGTACCACAATGAGGATGGCTAAGACTGCGATCGCTGCCAAAACTGACATAGATAATTTATGCTGCTAAATCTATACATTTCTTCATTCTACGTCGCAGTTTCGTATAGCACCTCTCGCCCTAGATAAGGTTGCAACACTTCCGGGATTTTTACTGTGCCGTCTGGTTGTTGGTAATTCTCTAATACTGCTGCCATCGTCCTACCTACAGCTAACCCGGAACCGTTGAGGGTGTGAACAAACTGAGTGCCTTTTTTCCCTGCTTCCTTAAAGCGAATGCTACCCCGTCGGGCTTGAAAATCTCTAAAGTTGGAACAACTGGAAATTTCTCGGTATTTCCCCACAGAAGGTAGCCACACTTCTAAGTCGTAGCACTTAGCTGCCCCAAAACCTAAGTCTCCAGTACAAAGTTCAATCACTCGGTAAGGTAGCTTGAGAGCTTGGAGAATTGCCTCTGCGTCGCGCACGAGTGCTTGATGTTCCGCTTCGGAGTTGTCGGGATGTATGAATTTAACTAATTCGACTTTGTTGAATTGATGCAGACGAATTAATCCTTTGGTATCTCTGCCATAAGCACCAGCTTCCCTGCGAAAACAAGGGGTGTAGGCACAGTGACGAATGGGTAATTGAGATGCTTCGAGAATTTCCTCGCGGTACAGGTTGGTGACAGGTACTTCTGCTGTGGGGATTAGCCAAAGGTCGTCATCTTGACATTTAAAACTTTCGTCGGCAAATTTGGGCAGTTGACTGGTTGCGGTGAGTGATTGGCTGTTAACTAACAATGGGGGAAGGACTTCGATGTAACCCGCTGCGGTTTGTTTATCGAGCATGAAGCTGATTAATGCTCTTTCTAGGGCTGCACCTGCGCCTTTGAGCATGATAAACCGACTTTGGGCAACTTTGACGGCGCGATCGCTATTCAGAATCCCCAACTTTTCCCCTATCTCCCAATGGGGTAAAACCGAATGTTGAATTTTATATTCTTCTCCCCAACGCCGCACTTCTGGGTTTTCGTCTTCACTTTTCCCAATGGGTGTAGTTTCGCTTGGTAAATTGGGGAGTGCTAACAGTAAGGTTTCTAGTTGGGATTTAAGTTCCTTTTCTTTTGGCTCCAGTTCGCCAATTTCGGTTTTAACTTTGTTTCCCTCTTCCCGCAATTCTAGAATTTCTGGGCTTTTGGGGTCGCTACCTTGTTTAATTTTGGCAGGGATGAGTTTAGCAATTTCGTTGCTACGCGCTTGTAGTTGGCTGCGTTCTTGTTCTAATTGTCTTTGCTGTTGGTCTAATTCTAAAATCGGTTGAATCTCATATTGACCAGCACCACGCAGATTTAAGCGCTCTTGGACGTATTGTGGATTTTCCCGGATTTGCTTGAGGTCTAGCACGGATTTCTACCAGCTTCTTGGTTACTATCTTTGGAGCCAATAAATCAGGATATCATTTGGGGACAGGGAAAGGCAGAAGGGGCAGGTAGGGCGGTAGGCCCGGTTGAAGAGGTAGTTAGTTAAATTATTTTCCCCATTTCCCCGTTCTGCCTTTCCCTGCTTCCCTGCCTTTACTGTTGAGTTGTTTCGCTGCTGTGGGCGATCGCAATTTGTCCAGTTGGTTGATTTTGATACCCATTGTTTAGGTCAGCTACGGTTAAATCAAATTGATCTAAAAAATTTAGCTAATAACAAGTACAAGAGAACCTAGTGAAGCGTGGCAGAAATAATCTACCAGTTGAAAAAGGTTAAAAAACTTTGTAAAAAATTTCTTTACCTTCTGCCTTGGAGCCTTCTGCCTTGGAGCCTTCTTGTGCTAGCGGCTAATGCGATCGATCAACCAAAGCGCCACAATAATTCCGGCGAAATGACCAGCAATGGTATTAATGTTTGCCTGGACTGCGTACATATCTAAACCAGTAATCAGACTAGAAGTATTGTTGGAATAGGGCGGTGCAACATTGGAAAT
>JBAVZX010000902.1:0-5873 GCA_049589015.1 Phormidium sp.
CACTTACCGCCGCTTTTAACAAATGTGCTTCATAACCATAGTCATCAGCAGTATGAACTAAAGCCGAAACATCTTTCGGGAAGCAAGAACCACCCCAACCAATTCCCGCTTGCAGGAATTTGCCGCCAATGCGAGAATCTAAACCAATCCCTCTCGCCACTTGGGTAACATCAGCACCAACCCGATCGCAAATATTTGCCACTTCGTTAATGAAGCTGATTTTAGTTGCTAAGAAAGCATTCGCCGCATACTTAATCATTTCAGCTGAGTTGATATCTGTACTCACCACTGGTACTGGTGGTAACGATGGATCTTCAGCAAACTTCCGCGCCGTAATTGGAGCATAAAGTTGTTCCATCATCGCGATCGCTTTTTCGCTATTACTTCCTAAGACAATGCGATCGGGATTAAAAGTATCATAAACCGCCGAACCTTCCCGGAGAAATTCTGGGTTACTCACCACATCAAATTCTGCGGCAATTTTTTCTACTTCTTCATCGCTAACAACGCCACCAGCACCTACGAGCACTTTTTGCCGTTCTTTAATCCCATCCATCACAATCATCCGCACCCAGTCACCAGAACCGATCGGTACGGTAGATTTATTCACAATTACCTTGTAGCCATCATTCAGATTAGCGCCAATTCCCCTAGCTACCGCTTCTACATAACGAGTATCACTTTCACCAGTTGGTAACGGCGGAGTACCAACAGCGATAAATAAAATTTCTCCATGATTCACACCAGCAGCTAAATCCGAAGAAAATTCTAATTTTCCCTCTTTAGCCGCAGATTGCATTATCTCTGACAGTCCAGGTTCAAAAATTGGCGACTGTCCCGACTTCATTAACTTAACTTTTTCTTCGTTGTTATCGATGCAGATCACATCATGTCCGATATGTGCCAAACAAACGCCTGTCACTAAACCGACGTATCCAGTACCAATTACACAAACACGCATATTACGTGAATCCTCAAAACAAAATTTACAGAGAAAATCATCAACTTTCAGTCAAATTATTCAGCCAACTTTTAGGTTTTTGCTATGCCAGGAAAGCTGTTTCGCTATCAGATGGGAATTGCCAAGATCACAGATCAGGACTTATTTATCGTACCCAGACCACCCAATCCGATCGCCATTGTCGCCAACTATTTACCTAACTTTTTATTTGCTAACGGCTGAAGTTGGAGAATTGTAGATGCGAGAGCGAAAATCTTCTATAGTTAGCTTCAAGCCATCTTCCAACGCTATGGTAGGTTGCCATCCCAACCAAGTTTTAGCTTTGGTAATATCCGGTTTTCTTTGTCTGGGATCATCTTGTGGTAGAGGTTCATACTTAATATCAGCATCCGGGTTAACCATCTGCTGAATCTTTTGTGCTAGTTCTAAAATAGTATACTCATCTGGATTTCCCAAGTTTATAGGCCCAGTATGCTCTCCATTCATTAACCGCATCAATCCCTCTACTAAGTCAGAAACATAGCAGAAACTCCTGGTTTGTGAACCAGTGCCGTAAACCGTTAACGGAATTCCCCGCAAAGCCTGAACGACAAAATTACTCACCACCCGACCATCATTTTCTAGCATTCTAGGGCCATAAGTGTTAAAAATTCGCGCCACCCGAATTTCTACATCGTTTTCCCGGTGATAGTCAAAAGCTAATGTTTCGGCAATTCGCTTTCCTTCGTCGTAACATGAGCGAATCCCGATCGGATTTACATTACCTCTATATTCTTCTACTTGGGGATGCACATCTGGATCGCCATATACCTCTGAGGTAGAAGCTAACAGAAATCTCGCTTTTATCCGCTTGGCTAAACCCAGCATATTCATTGTTCCCATCACATTTGTTTTTACCGTCTTGATGGGATTGAATTGATAATGTACTGGAGAAGCCGGACAAGCTAAGTGATAAATTTGATCCACCTCTAAACGAATTGGCTCAGTAACATCGTGACGAATCAGTTCAAAATATGGATTATCTAACCACTTGAGCAAATTACGTTTATGTCCGGTATAAAAATTATCTAAGCACAAAACTTCATGTTCTTGTGCCATTAAGCGATCGATAAGATGCGAACCAATAAATCCGGCTCCACCTGTTACTAAAATTCTCATAGTTTCTCAGTAAGCGGTTGGTTATTTTAAGCAGCTAATACTGCTGTTACAACTATAACTCCATAAATATCCCTCAGTCTATAATTATCTTTAACCTTAAAGATTAGTTATCTAGCCTGATATCACTTCATATTTATGGAGTTCATCGTCATAACTGCTCAAGTAGCAAGATAACAAATAAAACCGCAAAAAGTTACCTTTATTCATGCAATTCATGAAATCTTTATTACTCACTGAAATAAACTAACAAGTTCTTCACAGTTCTTGATAATACTTAATTTAACCAATGAAAGCAGATGATTGTCAAGTCATCTACTTTCGTTTTCAGTGATTAATTGTCAGTTACTCTTTATCCAAGCGCAACACCGCCATAAAAGCTTCTTGAGGTACATCTACTGTACCAATAGCTTTCATCCGCTTTTTACCCTTCGCTTGTTTTTGCAGCAACTTTTTCTTCCGCGAAATATCACCACCGTAACATTTTGCTAATACATCTTTTCGCAGTGCCGGAATATGTTCGCTAGCAATTACTTTACTACCAATTGCTGCTTGCAAAGGAATTTTAAACTGGTGACGGGGAATCAATTCTTTTAGCTTTTCTACCAAAGTTCGACCGACATAATAAGCTTTATCACGGTGAACAATCATCGCCAAAGAATCTACTGGATCGTTATTGATCAAAATATCCAAACGTACCAAGGTATTCTCTCGATAACCAATCAAATGATACTCCATGCTGGCATAGCCGCGCGATCGGGATTTCATTTGATCAAAAAAGTCTGTCACCACCTCTGCCAAAGGCAATTCATAACTTAAAGTTGTCCGTCCTAAAGTCAAGTATTTCATATCTTTGAAAACACCGCGTCGGCTTTGACCTAATTCCATCAATGTTCCGACATACTCTTCCGGCGTAATCATATCTACTTGCACATAAGGTTCCTCAATGCTCTCCCGAAATTGCGGGTCTGGTAAAGTGCTAGGATTATCGATTAATAACTCTTCTCCCTTGTTAGTTGTCACTTTATAAACCACCGAAGGAGCCGTAATAATCAAATCTAGGTTGTATTCTCTTTCTAGCCTTTCTTGGACAATTTCCATGTGTAATAAACCCAAGAAACCGCACCGGAAACCAAACCCCATTGCGCTAGAAGTTTCCGGTTCATAAGACAAAGCGGCATCATTTAACTTCAGCTTTTCCAAGGCTTCTCGCAAGTCAGGAAATTGATCGGCATCGGTGGGAAACATTCCACAAAATACCATTGGTTTAGCTTGAGCATAACCTGGTAATGCTTCCTTTGCTGCCGCATTTGCTAAAGTAATTGTATCACCAACACGGGCATCTTCTACTGCTTTAATTGCAGCTGCTAAATAACCTACTTCTCCAGCATGAAGGTCATCAACACGAATTTGGTTAGGAGAAAGTACGCCTAATTCGTCGATTTCATATTCTTTGCCACTGGCAATTAAGCGAATGCGATCGCCTTTTTTCAATCTCCCATCCATCACTCGAAAATAAACAATTACCCCTCGATAGCTGTCATAATAACTATCAAAAATTAACGCCCTTAAGCGTTCTTCCACAGTTTCTTGAGGTGGCGGTACTAAATGTACGATCGACTCTAAAATTTCCGTAATCCCAAGACCTTCTTTTGCCGAAGCTAAAATTGCACCACTACAATCTAAACCAATGATCTCTTCAATCTCTTTTTTTACCCGTTCCGGTTCCGCACCAGGTAAATCAATTTTATTCAAAACTGGAATAATTTCCAGGTTACTTTCTAGTGCTAAATAAACATTAGCTAAGGTTTGTGCTTCTACTCCTTGAGAAGCATCTACTACGAGGAGGGCTCCTTCACAAGCAGCGAGACTCCGCGACACCTCATAAGAAAAATCCACATGACCCGGAGTATCAATTAAATTGAGAACGTATTCTTGCCCGTCCTTTGCTTTATAACTCATTCGGGCAGCTTGTAGCTTAATAGTAATACCCCGTTCTCTTTCCAGTTCCATATTATCGAGGAACTGTTCCTTCATATCTCGCGCTGCTACTGTTCCGGTAGCCTGTAATAGACGGTCAGCCAAGGTTGACTTACCATGATCAATGTGGGCAATAATACAAAAATTGCGAATTCGAGAAACGGGCACGTCAGTCATAAACTTTGCTCAAAAATGGGGCGCAGAACTTAAATCAAAAAATCGATATCTTGCTTAAGATATTTTAATATTTAACTAGCCTAACGTCACAAAAATAACCAACCAGTTGAAAACAGGTGAAAAAGCTTTGTCCCAGCCTTCTTTTCCTAGCAATTCGCCATTTGTTAACATTTACCAAGTGATTAGAAATAACTATTTCCTCAGTTGCTAACACACCTTATGCTATAATAGAGCTTCCAGTTGAGAATAACTCAAACTAACATAATTATAAGCAGTAAGATTGTTAGAAAATATTCCTAGCTACTGCATGACGTAGTGTAAACTGACCGCTTTGATATACTGGCGAGTCAGTCTAAACTGATGATAGCCTGTTTAGGGCTTGTACTATAGTTCAGTATATACAGTTGCCAATGAAAGAACCAGCTATTGATTCCCAGCGTTCCGATGAAAAGGTGGAAATATCGATTCACCTAGATTCAGACTTGTTAAGTCAGTTGAAGCACTTAACTAATGATCCCAGCAAAGTGATTGAAGCAGCGATTCGGCAATGGTTAAAAGGAGGAGTTAGCCAAAGAGATGATGAATTGACTCGCACCATCAACAGAACACCAGAACCCCCTCGTGGTGAGTGGAATGATTAAAACCATGTCGGTAAAGGAAAAAAAATTTGGCTTTCTGGAGCGAAAGAGATAAACTCGAATTAGTGATGGTGAAATTACCGGAACTGACTCGCTAAAGCGATATGCGCTACGCGCACGCTGACAAGCAATCGAACAGGGTGCTATTGGCGATATCTCCTGACTTTGAAATTTACATAAATTGTGACCGACTCCAATGAGCGTGCCTATTGATATACAGAATTGGCAAAAAGGGTCTTACGGTAAATCAGATTCTGCTTGGACAAACCTTGCAAGCGGTTTACAGGGATTGGGATCAGAGTTAGTATACGTTCAAGAAAAGACAGGCGAATACGTCTCGTTTTACTGGCAACAAGCCGAACGATATCAACTTAAACCAGAAGCGATCGTCAATAGCTGCCTGAATGAAAAATTTAGCCCAGTAGCAGCGACGTTTTACCTAGAAAAAATTCAACAAATCCTGGAAAATCAGCTACCAGAACATTTCTGCTGTGAATTTCAGTGCCAAGAAGATAAATTTAAGTTTGATTTAATAGTCAGTCCTATATTACTAGCGGATGGCTCTGCCACTAAAGTATTAGTCATGGGTAGGCAACTGCTAGAAGAAACTACCACTGCCTCACAGACAAGACCTCCGACAGCCAAAGCATCAGTATTACATTGGGGACAACATTACAAAAAACTGATCCGAAAAATCTCCCGTCACATTCGCCGCACCCTAGATTTAGATACTATTTGGCAAAGAACAGTAGATGATTTAGGCAAAGGATTAAACGTAAGTCGCTGTGTCATTTGTGCTTACAAAAGCGATATTATGGAAGCCTCAGTGAAGGCAGAATATCGCCAAGAATCAGTGAGTTCCTTACTGGGGCAAAAAATTAAAATTTCCGAAACTGCCGATCTGAACCAGGCAATAGAATGCCTAGAGCCAATCATAAAAAAAGAGTGGGATACTCCAGAAC
>JBAVZX010000903.1:0-1572 GCA_049589015.1 Phormidium sp.
TAATAGGTTGATGATTTGTTCGTTGATGGTTTGATTGTTTTGACTGGCAAGTTGTTGCAGTTGTGCCATTAAGTCATCGGGTAGGTTTTCGATGGTGAGTGTTGCCATAATTTACCTCTACTGTGTGTGAATTTTATCTGTGAACCAGTCTCGATCGCGTAACCGCTGCCAAGCTTTGCGAATATGTTCGGGTTTGAAGAGTTGGCTTTTACGATCGCTCCATTCATGCACCAGCGCGATCGCCTCATTGCTATCTTCTGCTGCTTTGGGGTTTTCTTGGGCAACCCAGTGAGTTGTCGCTAACAACTCCATCCCATAAGGTGTTTCAAATCCAAAAATGAGATCGCCCACTCGTTCTAAACGTTCTTGGGCTTCTGGATCTGTTGCTAAAAAACTCTGTGCTGCTTCTCTTCCTTCTGGTAATACATAAATTTCTGCACTTTCGGCTTTACTGCTACCATCGCCATAACCCCGAATATAATGCCCTTCCAGAAGTTCTAAAACCTTATTGAGATTGTGAGCATAAGGGCCATATTTTTGTTTTTCATATCGCAGTTTTAAAGGTTCCCCAGCTACTTGCAGAAAATAGGCGAGTTTTTGGATTTCTAACTTGGTAAGCTCATAACCTGGGATTCCATAGAGTTCTAGCAGATGAATCAATAACGCACGGGCGCGAGTCATGTTTGGCTTTTTAGTGGCAATAGGCATTTTTTCGGCAGCGGGTGCGCCTGTTGGCTCAAAGATAATTACCTGCACTTCTGGAAGTTGAGCTAAAGCTGACTCTATTAATGGCTTGACTTCTGTCCAATCTAAGCCACCATTGCCACATCCTAGCGGGGGGATAGCGATCGAAGTAATGCCTAATTGCTGAATTTCTTCAACTAGCGCCTTCAGTCCGCTTTTAATATCTTCTATCTTTGATTTGCCTTTCCAATGGCGTTTTGTAGGGAAGTTGATGATGTACCTGGGGTAAAACAGCGAACCTGTGGATACTGTAAACATTTTTCCTGGCTGCACTTGTTTGGCACGACAGGCTTTTTCATATTGACGGAAGTTTTCGGGAAAGGCTTGTTTGAATTGCAAGGCGATACCTTTACCCATGACACCGATGCAGTTGACAGTGTTTACTAGGGCTTCAGTTTTTTCCTCTAATAGATTGCCTTGCTTAAATTCGATCATTTTCCTTTGTTATCCTTTGCAGTACGATTGTACTATTTAATAGTTTAGTAATACCAATTAGAGTAAACTTCAATGTCGGGTTGATGGTTAATATTTTCTAATATTTGCTCGACCTGTAATTTAATTGATCTATCTATCACACCGATTTTTTCGATCAGCCTCCAAGGGCAAAATTGATATACCAAGAACTCCGCTTGTCGTCTCCGCTTTCTATCCCCATCTTCGGACGTATTAGCCCAATAATTGTCTTCCATGATGTTCCAGTCAATCGCGAATTCTAAAGCTGATAGATTGTCATAGAATTCGGTGTAGCTTATAACCGCATGACCAGCTAGATCACTTTTCTCTTCAACTTTTTAACTCTTATTGACCCAGACCGTTCGGGACACTTAC
>JBAVZX010000904.1:0-2619 GCA_049589015.1 Phormidium sp.
GTTGATATCGACAAAGGTGCGGACAATCCAAATAACCAGAACAAACCTGACTTTTGGGTGCAAGCATTCCGCAATGAGGGAATTCCAGAGTCAGATACCAACGACAGACCAGTTGCTTTCGATTTGGGAGTGAGGGTTTATAGATTCTATGAAGGACAAACTCCAAGTCAAATAAAACGCGCTTCTCTTGGCTTTACAACAGCAGATGGAAGTCAGCGCAATAAACCATTAGTAACTTTGTACAGCAGAGTAATTCTCAGCGATACTCAGAACTCGCAAAGTAAGTACAAACAACTCATTGACGCAAACATAGATCCATCATGCCCTCAATAATTAGTATCCCAGGGTAATTAAAATTGGAATCAAAAATTATGGCAACAAAATTTTGGCTAACTCTACTAAAAACACTCCCGCTTTCCCTTAAACGTCACAAAAAATACGGATTTACTTTAATCGAGCTTTTGGTAAGTATCATCTTATCAGCAGTCATTATCACGGCTCTACTATCTTTCGTAGTTGATTTACTGCAAACCGATCGGCGAGAATATGCTCGATCGGAAACACAACGAGAAATGGAAACAGCCCTAAATTTCATCGTCGATGATTTAAGAGAAGCTGTTTACATCTACGAAAGAATTGATCAACCAAGAATTAATAGCACTCCTCTCAAAGATTACCTTCCCACTATTACTGATGCAATACCAGTCTTAGCTTTTTGGAAAGCTCAACGACTGGATAATGATCCTTTAAAGCCACTACCTCCTAGCTGCGCTCCCAACGAAGCTGAATGTAATCAAGTCGTAATCAGACGACGCGCCTATAGTTTGGTTGTCTATTATATTGCCAAAAACCCAGACAATGACCCGAAATGGAAGGGCAAAGCCAGAATAATTAGGTATGCTTTTGACAAGTATTCTGACGTTAGGAACCTCACCAAAACTAGTGGTTATAAAGATCCTGCCGAAGAAAGTAGCTTCGAGAATTGGCCCTATGTCAATGGTAGTGCTGCTGGTAGAGCAACTACTGGTGCTGGAACTATGCAAGCAGTTTTAGTTGATTTTGTGGACGATCCTAAAAGTCAAGACATAAAAGTTGATCAAGTCGAAACTTGTGAGTCTACCGACCTCAATAGCCCATTTTTCAATACTGACCCAAATAACCCAACCTACAGACGCATACCAGACAAAAACGCACTAAACAATAGTAATAGTTTCTATGTTTGTATAAAAACCTTGGGTACTGTTGCCGGAACTAATCAACAAGAAAAACTTAACCAAGACGTGATTCTTTTCCTTAGAGGTAATCCTATTGGTAGAGTCAATGCTAACGATAAACAACCACTTTTGACAGTGAGAGCCGGAGCCATTGCTCGTGGAGTTCTTGATAAGAAACCATAATTTTAGACAGAGATTCTTGCCATCTTAGATATCACAAAAGGATAAAGAAATGAAGCGGATAAGAAAACAGCAAGAAGCTGGTTTTACCTTAATAGAAATGATAGTTGTTGTAGTATTAGTTGCTATCTTAGCAACAATAGCAACCCCAAGCTTCTTAACTTTTTTAACCAGACAAAGGCTGAGTGACGCGCAAGCTGAAGCAATGTCAGCCATACGCGAAGCTCAAGCCAAAGCCAAACAGCAAAAAAGATTTTGGGAAGTTTGCGTTAAAGATGATAACGCTAAAGTTGCATGGTTTACCCGTCCAGTACCACAAAATAATCCAGATTGTTCCACTAATCCTGGCTATTGGAACAATCTGATTGGGCCTGATGCAGACAAAATTCAAATCGATGTTTCTAATTCTAGCCTTACTAATGGTTACTATAACGTGAAGTTTAAACCTAACGGCTGGGTTGATGATCAAACACAAACTGATCCCACTGCTGATGTTAAAAAAATCACCTTCCAACTTCGGAATCAAGGTGGTGGCTCAAAACGCTGCGTCTATGTTGCCACTTTACTAGGAGCAGTCCGCACAGCTAGCAATGATGATTGCAAGAAATAGTAAAATGGCGAGGGTAAAAAATTGAAGATCATACCATTATCCGTAAACACACGGTTTTATAAAAACGTACCTGAATGAAAAAATAAATCAGGTGCGTTTACTGGTCTTTAGTAATGCAATTCTCATCTCATAAATCAAATCTGGGTTATACGTTATTAGAACTTTTAGTTATTGTTATAGTGATTGGGATGTTGGCTGCAATCATGACACCAAGTTGGTTCTCTTTATTGAACCGATTGCGCCTAAATGCTGCACAAGCAGAAACTTTAAGTGTAATGAGACAAGCCCAAGCTAATGCTAGAAGAGAAAAGCGAATTTGGCAAGCCAACTTTCGGGACATGAATGGGCGCGTACAATGGTCTTTAAATGCAGAAGGTCAGTCCGAAGCTAACCAGACATGGAACAATCTCATTGGTGAAGACGCTAATAAAATTAGTATCCTGAATTCAACATTAAAAAATCAGAGTGGAGTTTATAGCGTACAATTCAAACCAAACTATTGGGTAAATGGACAACTAGGCAGAATTACTTTTGTTTCTCGCGGAACTACCAATACTGACAGCGCTGCCAAGCGTTGTGTATTTGTTTCCACCTTAATCGGAGCCATGCGTACAC
>JBAVZX010000905.1:0-2447 GCA_049589015.1 Phormidium sp.
ATTAAAACCAGACACCTGATCGAAAAGGTATTGGCTATTGGTGATTAGTAAAAGTATTGATGAGCAGCGATTTGCTATTTCCCCGCTACTGAAGAAATTACTTCATTAATCACCAATTGCCTATCCCCCGAACTTACTAAAATTCCCCACAACATAATGAGTAAAAATTACCGCCCAGAAAATCCAGGTCAGCCCAAGCGCAGTAGACCTCTCAAAGGAAGGTTAAACCGACCATCGGGAAAACCAATTCGTAAGGTAAATCGTAACGTTCCCTTACCTGAATTACGAAATGAACCAGGCAATGAATCTCGCAATGAACCAGGCAATGAACTTAGGCGGGAACCTCGACGGGAACCTCGACGGGAACCTCGACGGGAATCTCGACGAGAACCTCGACGGGAACCTCAAAGGGAACTTCGACGGGAACCTCGACGGATAATTCCACAGGTAACTCGACAGGAACCTCAACAGGTAAATCATGAGGTGAATGGGGAATCTGAAGATCTAGATATGATCTATGGTCGTCAGTCGGTATTAGCAGCGTTAACAAATCAGCGTGCTCTGAATCGAATTTGGATTTTGCCTCATCTGCGTTACGATCCCCGCTTTCATACATTATTAACGCGAGCTAAAGCAAATGGCACCGTAATTGATGAGGTAGAAGCAAAGCGTTTAGATTACATTACTCATAGAGGGAATCATCAAGGAATTGCGGCACAAGTTGCACCTTATGAATATGTAGAATTAGCAGATTTGATTTCCCAAGCTAAAAGTGTTTCGGAACAACCAGTAATTGTGGTTTTGGATAGTGTCACTGATCCCCATAACTTAGGTGCAATTATTCGCACATCAGAAGCGTTGGGAGTTCATGGGATGGTGATCCCGCAACGACGTGCGGTAGGGGTGACATCAACTGTGATCAAAGTAGCGTCGGGGGCTTTGGAAAATATACCAGTTGCTAGGGTGGTGAATTTGCGATCGGCCTTAGAAGAATTAAAGGCGGCTGGTTTTTGGATTTATGGCACCGAGGCTAATACTAATCAAGCATTGCATACTGTTCAGTTTACTGGCCCGATAGTTTTGGTGATAGGTTCTGAAGGGGAAGGACTTGGTTTGTTAACTCAACGTTGCTGCGATTTTCTCGTCTCTATTCCGTTGGGCGGAAAAACTCCCAGCTTAAATGCTTCAGTAGCAGCTGGGATGGCACTTTACGAGATTTTCCGCCAACGTTGGTCAAGTACACTACACCTGGATAAGTTAAAAAAAGATACTTTGAAAAAAGAAAGGTAACAGAGTATAAAGAAATTTAAATAAATAAGCTCACTAGATGGTATAGCACCCTAGAGGACAGGTTGAGGTCATGAAAGAAGTTTTGCTCAGCATTCTAAATTTCTTAGGTTTGGCTTGGTGGATTGAGGTTGTAACTCGCAAACCCCAATGTACTTACTATTTCGGCCCTTTTCTCACGGCTAAGGAAGCTGATCTGGCTAAGACTGGCTACATTGAAGATTTGGAAACAGAAGGGGCGATGGGTTTTATAGTTTTTATTAAACGCTGTAAGCCAAACGAGTTGACTATAGAAGAAGATTTGGGGGAGAGAATTGACCGCAAGGTTTCACCAGCTTTTAGCGGTCTGTTTTAGGGCGATTGGAAGGCAGGGGAGCAGGGGAGCAGAGGAGCAGGGGAGCAGGGGAGCACAACTCAAAACTGAAAACTTCCCCTTGTCCCCCCATCTCCCTACCTCCCTATCTCCCCACCTGCTACTACTGTGGGATGCTCTGCAATCCAGCGATCGATATCTCTAATTACCTGTTCTGGGATTTCCAAAGGAAAAAGATGGGCGGTGTTGGGATAACATTCCCATTGGGAGTTTTGGAGATGCTGTGCTGTTTCTAAACTTGATTCTGGGGTGATGTGGCGATCGTCCGATCCTGCCATAACTAAAGCCGGACATTGAATTTGCGGGAGGTCTTCGAGTCGGTTATAACCTGTTCTAATCGCTGTAGTTAAAGCTTGTGTAGCAGCTGATGATGTTCGCAAGTAAGCTGCAACGGCTTCTGTGGCAATAAAGTTGTAAGTCGCCGGAGTATGTTGTTGAATCAGGTAGCGAAACAGGGATTTTTTGCCGAAAGTTTCAATATTCCATTGCCAACCTGGTTGTAATTGATTCACAATTGCCGCTAGTCCAGTGTAAAGGTTATCTTGCCAACTAATGGGCGGATGACTGCCACGGGGACGGGCAGCGGTGGCAATTAAAATTAGTCCGCTGACTTTTTCTGGGTTTCGCAGTGTTAATTCTAGGGCAAGAATTCCTCCTAACGACCACCCCAATACTAGGCAACGCTGAATCTGTAAGCGGTCTAGGAGGTTCTCTAAGTCGTGCAAATGGTCTTGCATGGCAAAATTACCCTGACAGTGACTTTGACCGTATCCACGCAAGTCAGGGG
>JBAVZX010000906.1:0-1738 GCA_049589015.1 Phormidium sp.
ATTTTCCCATTGGTTTGTAGGGAATTTCTTTGTGGAAAAACTTGGAATCTAGGGTTTTAAGGAATGTCATAATTCTCGTGAAATGGATAATGTAGATTAAATGTTTATGCGACCAAAGATTGAACCAAAATTCGTATGAGAGGATCTAGATCGTCTGGAACTCGATAGATATCTAAGCCTTGTTGAATATGTTTTGTTGCTCGATTTAACCGTCCAAATTGCCAGATTTTTCCAGTTGTGACCGCACCAATTAAAGTAGATTTTGCTGGTGTTTTATCCCACTGATCGAGTGCAATCATTTCGGCTGTAAGTTGGGTAAAACCATAGTCTAAATCTTCTCGCTTTGCCTCAATTACTAAGATTTCTGATTCGGCTCTCAAAAGATAGTCCAAGTAACCTTGAAGTTGTTCTGTGACTTTGAGAGGATATTCAATTCGTAGTTGAGCTTTGGTATAGTGAACCAGATCCAAAACCACTGGCGAAATCAAAATTTCTCGTCGAGAGGCTTCACTACCAAGACTTACAAAAGGCAAAATCTCTTCAATACGCGATCGCAGTTCTTCTAAGCGATCCAATTCCCCAGGATACTGAGGTAAATTGAGCCTAATTCGTTCAAATGTGTAGCCAAAATCAGTAACAAAATCTCCAGCATCAATTTGGAGTTCAAAAATTTTGCTGAACGTATAAGATTGATTGGGATTTAGTAGTTTCGACATAGCGAATACTCCTGATGAATCATTTTTGAAAACTCTTCTTTAAGTACAGGAATGGAAAGTCTAAATAAGTCACTACTCATCCTCCTCACTTATTGATTTATTGTCTTCAGAATCCTCCTCTTGTTCTTTTTTGTTCTGATGAGCTTTGTCATCTTCTAAACGATAGAGAAATTCACAAGTATCTCGAATTAAGTTCAGCTGTCTACCTGCGATACGTGCGCGATCGCCTGCGAAAGATTTCTCAAACACATCCACCACAAAATATTGAGCAAAATCTAAAACCGCTTGTCTTTCTTCCTCACGGTTACTAATTACCCAGCGTCCTTCTGCGGTAGAAGCATGAACTCGATCCATCAATTTGAAAACTTCAGCAGCAACCGTCTGCACTAAACTTTCACCTTGAAATACAGTTGAATCAGCTTTGAGAATAGTTTCTGCTGCTAAATCAATTGGTTTCAAAACTGCATTAGCTTTGGGATTATATCGCTTGTTTGCTCTGTAAAACTTGCGAAAAAGCTCAGTGAGTTTTTTCGGATGGTTTAAAGGAGATTCTTCTCCCACAATCATTTCCTCCAAATTAGAATCAAATTTGCTGTAAGGGTCAAAGCAGGGATAGAAATAATAGGCGTAAAGCTTAATTTTTTCTACTTTTGCCGTTTCAATTCCCTGGTTACGAACCCAACGATTTAAGTAACTGAAAACGTACAAAGGACTGGTTTCAAAATCCTTTGCTAATTCTGTAAATCTGCCCCAATTGGCATCATAACCTCCTTTACCTTGCTTGGCATTAACATCTAAATGAATTGCATAAGCAGCAGTGAGAACATTCAAAGGTGCCGGATGTTTGCTATTGTTTTGATCTTGCCAACCTTCGAGGATGCTATCTAGGCGAAAGCGATCGCGTCCCACTAATACTCGAAAAGCCTGTGGCGCACTATCAAGAAATACGCTTTCTTCAAACTCTGCTCCATCATTGAAAGGTGGAATAGGCGATTCTGAAACCACAGTTTTCACATCTAAAA
>JBAVZX010000907.1:0-3107 GCA_049589015.1 Phormidium sp.
CATTCCAGTTTTACTGGGCGTATTGGTAGGCGTGATTCCCACATTGGCACTTTATCAGCTAGCACCTAACGCCAAAGCTCAATCTGCTACTGAAGAATCAGCTACCATCAAAACCAAAATTCCAGTGGCAGCGGTAAAAGTAGGATTAAAGTGAACCAAGATTGGTTAATAGTGGCGGGTGCTGTTTGTTTTGGGTTGTTACTTTTACAAGTACCAGCAACATTAATTCTGCTTTCCCGCCTTCTTAAAGGGCCGTTTCGTCAACTTCCCCTTTCCCCCCTTTCGCCAACACCGGATCTTGTCGGTGTAGTCAGTGTGGTAGTTCCCACCCTTAACGAAGCAAAGCGAATTTCTCCTTGTTTAGCTGGGTTGAGTCGTCAAAGCTACGAAGTGAGAGAAATTATTATTGTCGATAGTTACTCTCAGGATGCTACCCCTGATTTAGTCAAAGAAACTCAGGAGAAAGACCCTAGATTTCGCTTAATTAATGATGATCCTTTACCCGAAGATTGGGTAGGAAGACCTTGGGCGTTACATAATGGTTTTCTATTCAGTTCTGAACAAAGTGAGTGGATTTTAGGTATTGATGCAGATACTCAACCTCAACCAGGATTAGTAGCAAGTTTAGTTAAAACTGCCCAAAAACAAGGTTATGATTTAGTCTCTCTCTCCCCCCAATTTATTCTGCAATATCCGGGGGAGTGGTGGCTACAACCTGCTTTGTTAATGACGTTATTGTACCGATTTGATCCGGCGGGAACGGCGAATCAAAGCCCGGAAAGGGTAATGGCAAATGGGCAGTGTTTTTTGTGTAAGCGATCGGTTTTAGCAGCCTTGGGCGGTTACACTAGCGCCCGGAGTTCTTTTTGTGATGATGTGACTTTAGCTCGTTATGCGGCTTTTCAAGGTTATAAAGTTGGCTTTTTAGACGGTGCGAAAGTGATTAAAGTCCGAATGTATGAAGGGATGGCACAAACTTGGAAAGAATGGGGGAGAAGTTTAGATTTAAAAGATGCTGCTTCTTTTTCCCAAATATTGGGTGATTTATGGATGCTACTGAGTGTTCAAGCTCTCCCTTTACTAATAGTATTGACCTATTTGTTGACTTCTCCCTTTTTCTCCCTCTCTGCCTTTCCGTTTCTGTTGTTGTTGCGGTTGAATTTATTTTTGTTATTGATTAGGTTTGCTTTGTTGTTTGCGATCGCACCATCTTACGATCAAATAAACAGCAAATTTAATTGGACTTTTTGGCTTTCTCCCCTAGCAGATCCATTGGCTTTTCTGAGAATTTTGCTATCCTCACTGCATCAGCCTACCCAATGGCGGGGACGCATTTACAATCAGACAAAGCAATCAAAATTATGGTGAACAATTCTTCCTAAATGCGCCATTAAAGTTGATATTAAGAAGACGCAATGTGAAATTGCAGATTTCTTCTGCAATCCCACATTTTTTCTAGTCTACTCGTTCTAACTGCCAGAGAATTTGATTACCCTCTCGCCGGACTCGCGACACCACCCAGTTACGCCATACCCAGTTGTCTCCTCGACTAGTAACAGCACTAGTATGAATATCCATTAAGTCTGCTAATTCAGAACTGGTGATTAGGTAGCCTTTGGTGGCAATATCATCAGCAATATGCAGAACTTCTACTAAATTACGAAGTTGTGTCACCCTAGCTTCACCAGACAAACTTTCCAAAGTTTCAGCCGCAGAAGAAATAGTCGCATCGGTCATAGTGATTTTGAATGTAGAAAGGTCAGAGGGTACATCACTGGATTGTAACGTTGTGTAACCAGATTGGACTGTTGTTTCCGAACTAATTGTTTCTAATCTTGGCAGTTGTTTAAGTGTTTGAGTACGTCCCAGAGAAAAGTTCCGGGCAATTTCGTCGCAGCGTTCATTTCCCACGTTACCAGCATGACCACGAACGTATTCCCAGTTAATTTTTGCTGTGTTTAGTCGATCGAGTGTTTCCCACAAGTCTTGATTGAGAACAGCTTTACCTTGCGCGGTTTTCCAGCCTTTGTTTTTCCAACCGCTTACCCATTGAGTAATCCCTTTTTTCACGTATTCGCTATCAGTGTAGAGAGTGACGGGTTCTTTTTGTCCGGTTTTGCTGAGGAATTCCAAGGCTGCGATCGCAGCTTGTAATTCCATGCGATTGTTAGTAGTGAGAGCTTCTGCCCCACCGATTTCGGAAACGGAGCCATCTCCAAAATAAACTACTACACCCCAACCGCCAGGGCCAGGATTTCCGCTACAGGCTCCATCGGTGTATATGCTTTTGATTTGAGGAAAGGAAGACATCAAAATATTCTGTAATTCTTAATGCGATCGCGACCTAAGCATAGCGGAGCCGCTACCTTTCATCACATTCTAATCAAGGCGGCACCCAGATTCGAACTGGGGATGAAGGTTTTGCAGACCTCTGCCTTACCACTTGGCTATGCCGCCGTCTTTTGGAATTCCTAGTGTATCAAACTACTATTTCTTTAGCAACTCTATTAGGACTAAGTTTGTCTGTAAAAAACGCCAAACTGATTTAAAAAGTGAGTAATCATTCTCAATCATACTTCAGGACTAGATTAAATCTACCTTTCGACTGTTGAACTACCTCATAGTCATACCAGCTAATCAAGGGATTATGAACAAATGTAACAATATTGCTGTCATAGCAGCTTGATGTCTTGACATCAGAAAAATCAAGCGATAGTCTGTTACACATACCCGGGTAGAACAACTGAAATGAGTCAATTATGCAAGATAAACAAAAGGTTACGTTGTATCTTTCACCAGAGCTGCATCGTCAACTCAAGATAAAAGCCGCTATTGACTCAGAACCGATGTCAGCGATTGCTGAAAGAGCGATTATCTTCTACCTAGACAATCCAGAGATTGTGGGAGAAATAGAAGCTGCTCAGGGGCAAACGCATCGGGTTTACAGTTGTCCGGAGTGTACGGGTTCGCTAGTTATGAAACAAGGGGAGTTAGCTTCCCTGAAAAAGCAGCCAGGTATATTGCCAGAAGAGCAGCTTTCATCAGTTGAGAAGGTAACGGTGACATCCGAATCTACTCAACAGGGAGAAGCCGAAGAACTAGTTCCC
>JBAVZX010000908.1:0-3225 GCA_049589015.1 Phormidium sp.
ATCCATCTCTGATGCGGCATGGACGGCTTTTCGTCAGTGGTTGGAATATTTCGGCAAGGTGTTTGGAGTGGTAACGGTTGCCGTATCACCTCAATACACCAGTGCTGATTGCTCCAACTGTGGAAAGCCTGTTAAGAAGTCTCTTTCCCAAAGGACTCATAGATGTCCTCATTGTGGGTTTATCTTAGACCGTGACTGGAATGCCGCAATAAACATACTTGAAAAGGCACTTCGTACCGTAGGGCATACGGGAACTAACGCCTCTGGAGACATCGACCTCTATTTAGGTGAGGAAACTCCTCTAACTAAGTCGAGTCGTGGAAAGAGGAAGCCCAAGAAGTGATTCTGGGAATCCTCGTGCGTTTACGCCGGGGAGGATGTCAATCAACCTAGACCATTGTCCATTAATATAGATAAAGTTGTATCAATTTATTAAGTTAATTCGGGAACTGCACTATGGCTAAAACACTTTCAGCATCAATCTTTGGGATGGCAACCGCGCCGACTCAAGCTCCTGAACGCTCTAGTCAAGTTACCCGTAAGCTTTACCCCAACTACAAAATAATTGTGCTGGATGATGATTTCAACACTTTTCAGCACGTTCATGAGTGTTTGGTGAAGTATATTCCTGGGATGACGACTGAGCACGCTTGGGAACTCACAAATCAGGTACACTTTGAAGGTCAAGCTATTGTTTGGGTTGGCCCGCAAGAGCAAGCGGAACTCTACCACCAACAGTTGAGTCGCGCCGGATTAACTATGGCTCCCCTAGAAGCAGCATAAACATAAAAATATGAATCATTCCCCTGGCGGTAGGTTAGTTCTCACTCATTCCACCCATATTCCTGGCTTAATTGCCGTTTTGGAACGTCTCACTAAATATAATGGCATTCAAACTATTACTCCGGCAGTAATCGGTAGAGCCAAAGGACATTCTCCTCGCTTGCAATTAAAAGTTTCCGTACCAATTCTCGGTGGATTTAAGTTAATAGCCCGCCAGGGTAAAACTTTCCAAGAAGTTTTTATTATTACTAGCTGCCCAAAAGATGAGTTAGAAGCAGCAATTTTTCAAGCGATGAAATGATCATGAAAATAGCAGATTATCAATTGACAGTCTGCTATTTTATAATTAATAATTACTTTGCTACTTGCTGTAAAGAGAAGCGGTGTAAAGGGAGAATAATTACACAACAAACTGTCAAAAAATAAGAGATAGCTGCCGTTATTTGCAAACTCATCAATAAAACATCCCAATTAGGTAATTGCAGCTTTTGAGCAAAATCAGCGACGCAATAAACCATCCAATAGGTGAAGATCATCAAAAATAGCGATCGCTCTGTTTCTTCTCTCTCCGAAACTTGAGTTGGCTTGTTACTATTAATCAACCAAAGCCCAGCAATAGAGCCAATAAAAGAAGCTAAAAGTAAATAATCATGCCAGTGCAAATTTTCGATTTGCATATCCCTATTTATTCCCAAAATTTCAATGGACATCAGTCTAAGGGATGACAGTTCAGCGCACAAAGCAATAGTTACAAAATTAAATAAAAGTAGTTTCTCTGAATCTAGATCCCCGACTTCTTCAAGAAGTGGGGAATCTGGACAGCGTTTTGCGTTATACCAAATCCGGCTTAAATACCCCCGTTATGTTTTTAGTCCGCGTAGGCGGACTTTGTTTGTGTAGTCGTGTTCGCGTAGCGCGTATTTCAATCGCCTAATGATATCGGGGGTAGCTAAACACAGTCAGCGGTATGAAATTATTGGAAAAGGCTCAACTTTTCAAATTGAATGGACATGATATCAGTTGTTCCAGTGCTTGTGCAATTGCAGTTTCAGCCAGTGGAGCCATCACTTCATACCCTTTGGCATTAGGATGTAATCCATCATCTGCTAAATCTGCTCTCAGCATTCCCTGCCGATCTAGCATCTGGCTGTAATAGTCAAGGTAAATGTGATTATGCTCCAGACAGTAGCGTTGCAGCCAATCGTTGAGAGCGCGGATTTTAGTCGGTAGATGTATATGCGATCGCTCGACTGAACTGTAGTCATGAATAGGTAGAATTGAAGCAAAAATAACTTGGATTTGATTGACTTGCGCGATTTCTGCCATTGAAGCATAATTATCCTCAATCATCGCCAGTGTCATCAAACCAGTGTTACCCGCGATATCGTTTGCTCCAGCTAAAATCAGCACCACTTTTGGTTTAAGGGCAATTACATCGGGGCGAAAGCGAATTAGCATTTGCGGCGTAGTTTGCCCAGAAATCCCGCGATTAATATAAGGTTTGTCGGGAAAATAGCTGGCTAAATCCCAAAATTCGGTAATCGAATCCCCAAAAAAGACAATCCGATTTTCATTGGTCGTCGGGGGTGGAAGTATTGCGTTAGCTTGCTGATAAAAGCGGAGTTCCGCCCAATCAGTTAAACGATGGTTCAGTTTATCTAGTTTTCCTATAGGAAGTTGAGACAAGGCTGGAGAAATCCAGTGGGTTAAAATCCATTCTTTGATCGCGGCAGTTGCAATCCGAAAAGCGCGTTTCATAGACTCAACAAAAAGTTTTAAAGTTGCACTGAACGTTTGTCACATAGTCGTAATGCTCTCACAACTAATACCAATTGCTGGCGATCGCACATTCACTCAAACTATAAACAGTTGTCAGCTTTGCTAAAAATCCCCTTGCGGGGAAGTGGTGAAACTGAATCAACTATTCAATCACCATACTAGAGGCGTGTTTCCATCCCCTTGCGGGGAATTAAAAAAAATTCAATGTTTTTTGGGAAAACTTAAACCCTCTAGTCTTTTAAAAGGTAGCTTGACTTGGGAAAAAAGTCAAGCTATTTACTCTTCTAGCTGCAACTCCTCGAAAAGATCATTAATAGTTTGAGGTTTAATCGTGCCAGATTTAGCTTGCTCCAAGGCAGCATATAGACAAGCTACATTAGCAGGCGAGCTAAGTAAGTAGATAGTTTCTTCCATGCTGCTTAACTCATCAGCAGCAATTAGTGCCACCTTTTTACCATCATCTCTTTCAATAATAACCACATTTTGGCTATCAACAACTTGGTTGCAGAGTTCATCTAGGTTGGCTTGAGTTTGTTCGTAAGTTTTGTAGGTTAACATTTTCTAACTTTCCTGATTAATTCTATATCTCCATCTCCATGAAAGCGAGTAAATTCAAAACACTACCCAGGCTTAACTTAACAGTCTACTAGAGGGATCTCCTGG
>JBAVZX010000909.1:0-5527 GCA_049589015.1 Phormidium sp.
AAGTAGTAGTCATCATAGCTATGTAGTTAAAAACCTAATGGTTTAACTGAAAATTATATGATTCTGATTTTAGCTGATTAAACTTAGTCATGCAATTGTTTATATCCTCCCAAAAACACTAACCAAACTACTACAACTAACCAATGAATAATTACTGGCAACCATAGCGACCCACTTTGTTCATAAACAATATTACAAACTATTCCTAAAACTGCCGCTAATAACAAAAAAACTGGATTAAAAAAAGTTTTGCGTCCGGTGGGAAAGAAAGTTACTGCATTTAGTGGATGATAAATCACAAAAAGTACTAAACTGATAATTCCCCAAAACCAGACTGTTGCTGCCGTCCCATTTTCTTGAGGATGAGGAAGAAATAAAACTCGAAAAAATAACTCTTCAGAAATAGCTGGGAATAGCAGAGAACCTGTTATAATACCTAAAATTATTTTCTTTGACGCTTTCAAATTCTCAATTCTCAAGAAGTTAGACCACAAACCAACAGGCAAGCAAAAGAGAGTGAGCACAAGTAATAATGCCGCAGCAATTAACCAAGCATTAATTGTCGGTAAAGTAGAAAAAGCGGCACTAATTCGCCAAATCAGTCGATGAAAAAGATTTAATAAATCTAAAGAAAGCATCAAGGGAATCTCCTAATGGTAAAGTGAAAAATAAAAAACAATTGACAGTAGTTAATTAATATAAATTAAACCAAAGAAATCACTGGAAAAGTTTTTATGGTATAGATGATGTATCAGCATTTTCCGTTAGTCCTCTATTTGGTAATCATCCCGCAATTGAGGATATTGCCCTTGAAATGAATAATAATAATTATAATAATTATCCCAGTGATGGGGAAAATCGAGTAGTTCATACTAATGTAGCCGAACTTTTGCATCGAAGAGTTGAAAGTTAAAAAATCATGACAAAAGAATCACAAACAGACTTAATTCGTGCTCATATTGTTGTTTCTGGAATCGTTCAAGGAGTAGGTTATCGCTACTCTACCTACAATCAAGCAAAGGAGTTAGGTATTAATGGTTGGGTACGTAACTTACCAGATGGTCGTGTAGAAGCTGTTTTTGAAGGCACAAAAGCAGAAGTTGATCAGATACTTCGTTGGTGTCATCAAGGAAGCCGTTCAGCTGAAGTGAAAAATGTAACTATTGAATACGAACAACCACAAGGTTTAACCAGTTTTGAAATTAAAGGACGAGATTGGTAGGTCAGAATGTAACTTATTTAACTGATTTTCTAGCTCAAATTAATAACGTATAGAAATAGAGTAGTTACTTCACTAAAAATTAATTTAAGTTAAGGAAAATATCTGAACGTTTTTTTTTGAAACTATGTCTTCAAAAATACCACTTTATTGTCAACTCACTTCAAACTAAAAATACGTGGGTCGATCGCTGTTTTTGGAGTGACCGTAGGGAGTCAGCAATGAGTAAACTAGAGGAATACTACAAAGTACTTGAACTAGAGCCTGGAGCCTCCTTAGAAGAAATTCAACAGGGGTATAAAGATTTGGCTATGGTGTGGCATCCAGACCGTTTTCCCAATCATCCACGACTGCAACAAAAAGCTCATAAAAAGTTACAACAAATCAACGAAGCTCATCAGCATTTACGTTCACATACTTACACTTCTGTTTCCCTCTCTTCCTCAACCAATTCTGATCTCAAAAATCCGCCATCTTCCTCTATTCAGAAAAATGGTAACAACTTTTACCAACAACCTAAAACAGAAAATATCCACCGGGATATTGATGATCATTTGCCGTTCAGTAATTTCAATCGCAAAGATATTTTTGTGTGGTTAGATTAAAAATATTTTTGGCGGATTTATAGCTGGCACATTTAATTGGTGCAGCTGTAATTCAGGGTGAAAGTGGTAGATCCGCTGAAAATTGTTAATAAGTAGCATTTCTTAAAACTATATTTCTGAAATATTAAAAAATATTAAGTATGGTAAAAAACTGAACAATTGATAATTTTTTTTGGCATCTTTAGTATAATTAGTGCAGCAATTTCCAGGGCAGAAGTAGTTTTTTCATCAATAACAACGGCTTGCAGGTGCGATCGCCAGAATCATCAACAACATCAAGAAGAAAGATCTATACTTAATCACATCATAGAAGCATTCTTTTTCTGTTTGGAAGGAAATTTACTAAGATGACTAAAAGCCAAATTATTACAGCTGAACAAGCTAATTTAAGTAACTGCGAAAGAGAACCTATTCATATTCCTGGTTCAATTCAGCCTCATGGTGTTCTATTAGTATTGCAAGAACCACATCTGACCATTTTACAGGCTAGTGAAAACACTCTGGAATTTTTGGGAATTAAAGCTGAAGCTTTGATTAGTAATAACTTGAGTATATTACTTGATGACTTACAGATCAAGCGCTTTAAAGAATGTTTATCTAGTGAAGAATTACAATCGTTTAATCCGATAAAATTATCTATAGAAACTAGCAAAAAAGTTGTTCATTTCGATGGCATAATTCATCGCATCAATGGGTTGTTAATCATAGAATTAGAGTCAGCAACTTCTTTAGAATATATGCCATTTTTCAGCTTTTATCATTATATTAGAACAGCCGCATCTAAGATTCAAGAATCACATAACTTACAGCAACTATGCCAAAACATAGCCACAGAAGTGCGGCATCTTTCTGGATTTGATAGAGTCATGGTATACCAATTTAGCCCTGAAGGTCATGGAGAAGTAATTGCCGAAGATAAACGAGAAGATTTATCCAGCTATTTAGGATTAAACTACCCAGCTTCAGATATTCCTAAACAAGCAAGAAAACTATATTCCTTAAATTGGATTAGATTAATTGCCGATGTTAACTATCAACCTGTTGCCATTATACCTACTAATAACCCTTTGGCTGGTGAACCGATAGATTTAAGTTTCACAGGATTAAGAAGTGTCTCTCCCCTACACATCGAATATCTGGAAAATATGGGCGTTGGTGCTTCTATGTCCATATCTTTAATGAAAGACCAAAAACTTTGGGGACTTGTCGCCTGCCATCATTACTCACCTAAATATATTAGTTACGAAGCTCGAACAGCTTGCAAATTTTTAGGACAAGTAATGTCCGTAGAACTCTCCTCAAAAGCTGATAACGAAAATTACGATTATCAAATCAAACTAAAATCCTTGATTTCTAGATTTATTGAATATATGTCCAGGGAAAAAAATGTGGTGGACGGATTACTGAAACACTATCCTAATCTATTGGAATTAGTCAGCGCAGAAGGAGCCGCAGTTTGTTTAGATCAGGAATGTAGAATTATAGGTAAAACCCCAACATTAAGTGAAATTAAAAGCTTAATCGAGTGGATAGATACTAACTTGAAACAAGATGTTTTTTATACAGATTCCTTGGTGAAACTTTATCCAGAAGCAGAAAAATATAAAGATGTCGCTAGTGGCTTAATTGGAATTTCCCTTTCCCAAACGCAAAGCCATTATGTTTTATGTTTTCGACCAGAAGTTGTGCAAACGGTGAATTGGGCAGGTAATCCATACGAACCAGCAGAAATCATTAAAATTATGGAAGATGGCAGCCTACGTCTTTCGCCGCGCAAATCCTTTGAATTGTGGAAAGAAATCGTTAAATTTAAATCCTTACCTTGGAAACAATGCGAAATAGAAGCTGTACATGAATTGAGAAATGCCATCATTAAAATTGTCCTGCGTCAAGCAGATGAACTGGCTCAATTAAACGCAGCTTTGCAAGAATCTGAAGCTAGAGAACGAGAAAAAGCCGCTCAATTAGAACAAGCACTTAAAGAACTTCAGCGTACCCAAACTCAGTTAGTCCAAAGCGAAAAAATGTCAGCTTTGGGACAAATGGTAGCTGGTATTGCCCACGAAATTAACAATCCAATTAACTTTATTTACGGCAATTTAAGCCATGCAGATGAATATACCCAAGATTTGCTTGATCTTCTCAGTTTATATCAGAAATATTTCCCTGTACCTGGAGATGAAATCACCGAAAAAGCAGAACAAGTAGAATTAGATTTTTTGGTAGAAGACTTGCCGAAACTTTTGGCTTCTATGAAACTGGGAGCAGAACGGATTCGGGAAATTGTTTTAGCACTGCGGAACTTCTCCCGACTTGATGAAAGTGAAATGAAATTTGTTGATATTCATGAGGGAATAGATAGTACTCTGTTAATTTTAAGTAATCGCTTAAAATCTAATCCGAACCGTACTGGAATTGAGGTAATTAAAGAGTATGGTAAATTGCCGAAAGTAGAATGTTATGCTGGTCAGCTAAATCAGGTATTTATGAATATTTTAGCTAATGCTATTGATGCTCTAGAAGAGGGAATAGAAAATCATTCATTAGTAAATTGGGGAAAAGAAGATTCTAAATATTCATCACCTACGATCGAAATTCGCACCGAACTTGTGCAAACTAATTATGTAAGCATTCGCATTAAAGATAATGGCTCAGGTATTCCTAAAGAAATGCAAAGCCGCTTGTTTGACCCATTTTTTACTACTAAAATTGTGGGCAAAGGTACAGGCATCGGGTTAGCAATTAGCTATGCAGTTGTAGTAGAAAAACACCAAGGTAAACTCACCTGCACTTCTACAAAAGGCAAGGGAGCAGAATTTATCATTGAGATTCCTATAAAAGCTTCTTAATATAAATTCCCTTTAAGTAATCCCTCTAAAACAAATTGGGATGCTCCCATCCATTCTGATAAGTTGGCTAAAGACTAGGATTATTTATGTATAAACCGATCGCTAATCTCTCACTCATCATCACTATCATTACTTTATTTGGATGCAACACAAACTACAAAACTAATACCCCTTCGATTCAATTAACTTCTTCTCCCCCTAAATTAAAAAGTATCACAGCCACAGAAAAGCCCTCTATCTCTTCCTCAATTGCCAAAAAATACATCAAAAAATCCCCCATTTTCGGCAAAAAATCTGTAAAATTTGTAGCTAAAACCCCAATTAGAAAACCTTTACTCAACTCATTTCCTCGCCCTATACCAATTCTCATGTATCACTCAATTGGTGTTAATCGGAGAAACAATTTATTAGTAGCACCAGATCAATTTGCCAAGCAAATTAAACATTTACAGAAAGCTGGATATCAAAGTATTTGTTTTCAAACTTTAGAAAATCACTGGAAATTGGGAAAACCTCTGCCTGCTAAACCGATTTTGCTAACTTTTGATGATGGTTATAAAGATAATTATACAATCGCTTATCCCATTTTGAGAAAGTATAAATTTAAAGCCACTATATTTGTGATATCTAATTATGTTGGTGATGCCAATCATCTTTCCCAAAACCAAATCAAAGAAATGATGAACTCTGGTTTAATTAATATTGGAGCGCATACTAAAAGTCATCCCGATTTAACAACTGTTGCCAGCGAAAAAATGTATCGAGAAATCTTTGGCTCTAAACAAAGTTTAACTAAATATACAGGTAAACCAGCGATCGCTTTTGCTTACCCGATCGGACGATATAATTATAAA
>JBAVZX010000910.1:0-3023 GCA_049589015.1 Phormidium sp.
CAACAGGGTTGGATCGATAATTTAGAGTTTGAGATGGTTAACAAAGATGCCACAACCCGCTGGGTAAGTTTAAATGCCACTGCGATTAAAGATGAAGCCGGAAACTTTCTCATGAGTCGATCGACGCTGTTTGATATTAGCAACCGCAAACAAATTGAAAATGAGCGAAACCAAGTAATCAAGCTTTTGCAACAAAGCGAAGAACGTCGCCGCCTAGCACTGGATTTAACCCACATCGGCTTTTGGGATCTGCACCTACCCAGCAGCAAAATCTTCTGGAATGACAATCACTTCAGCTTACTGGGGCTAGTTCCTAATGAACTTGAGCCAAGCTACGAACTTTGGCGCAGTCGCATTCACCCGGAAGATCTCGACTGGGTTGAACCTCTGTTTATGGAATCGATCGCTAATCACACCGATTATGCTGCTGAATATCGGGTAATTCATCCCGACGGTTCAACACATTGGTTGATGGGACGGGCTAGGGCAATTTATGATGAATTGGGACAACCTTTAAGATCGCTGGGAGTGCTGCTGGATATTAGCGATCGCAAACGCATTGAAGAAGCTTTACTTCAAAGTGAAGAAACATTCCGCTTGTTGAGTGAGTTCTCCCCAATGGGGATTTTTCTCTGCGATGTTACAGGCAAATGTATTTACAATAATCCCCGCTATCAACAATTTCTTGGTGCATCAAGTGAGGAAGCATTGGGAGATGGTTGGAAAGAGTTTATTCATCCTGACGATCGCCAATGGGTGTATCAATATTGGTTAGATTTAGTGGCTACAGGTGAGGAAGGATTATTTAATGAACTGCGTTATCAAGATCCTCAAGGAAATGTCTGTTACACCCAAGTCCGAACCGCACCGATTAAGTCAAGTGATGGCGCAATTATTCTGTTCGTCGGAGTGGTGGAAGATATTACGGAAAGACGCAAAATTGACCAGATGAAAAAAGATTTTATTTCCGTCGTCAGTCATGAACTAAGAACGCCTTTAACTTCGATTCGTGGTTCTCTCGGTTTGGTGGCTGGTGGCGTGTATGATAAAAAACCGGAAAAGATGAAGGAGATGATTGCCATTGCTGCTAGACAAAGCGATCGTCTAGTGCGCTTAGTTAACGACATTCTCGACCTACGACGCTTGGAATCAGGACAAACACAGTTCAACTTTCAGCATTGTGCTGCTGCTGAGTTAATCCAACAATCAGTGGATGGGATGCGAAGTCAAGCCGAACAAAACCAAATTACTCTAACTATTATCCCCTCTGTGGTTAAAGTTTTCGCAGATCCCGATGCAATCTTGCAAACCCTAACCAATCTCCTCAGTAATGCTATTAAATTCTCCCCGGAAAAGTCAACCATTACTATCAGTGCCAAACTTATTCCTAAAAATTTGTCAACCCAAAAAGAAGTCCCCTCCTACGCAGTTTTTTCAGTTCAAGACCAAGGTCGAGGTATTCCAGAAGATAAACTAGAAGCTATTTTTGGACAATTTCAACAAGTCGATGCTTCAGACGCTCGTGAAAAAGGCGGCACAGGTTTAGGGCTAGCTATTTGTCGTAATATTATTGAACAGCATGGTGGTAAAATTTGGGTAGAAAGTGTGTTAAACGAAGGCAGCACTTTTTATTTCACACTTCCTTTTTCTAGTTAAAATTGCCAAAAATTTAGCTCTCAAACCACTAATTATCATGCCGACTAAACGAGTTTTAGTTATTGACGATGAAGCTGATATTCAAGCAGTTATCCAAGGATGTTTAGAAGATATTGCCGGATGGGAAGTTATCACAGCAAATTCCGGTGAACAAGGATTGCAAATCGCTGCAAAAGAACAAATAGATGTGATTTTGATGGATGTGACAATGCCAGGAATGGGAGGAATGGAAGCATTGCGAAAACTTCAAGAAAACCCCAAAACTGCAAGAATTCCTGTTGCTTTGTTAACGGCTAAAGTTTTACCAGCAGAACCAAAACAATTTGCTAATTTAGGCATTGTCGGTTTAATCATGAAGCCATTTGATCCGATGACATTAGTAGAGCAGGTGAAGAGCGTTTTTGGTTGGAAATCTTAAATATTTCTAACTTCAGCAGATCTTCATAATTCATTTTTAAAGTAGAGGAAAACGGAGCTATTTTAGAGGGTAATCAATTTTCTCAACTAAGAAAAATGATGATTTTATTACTGTTCTAGGTAAACTCAGATCTTGCACCAAGAGGCAGAGCCTCTATTTTTCGTTCCCAGGTTGAACCTGGGAACGAGGATCTGGGAGGTTCCACTTCCTCTAGTGGAAGATCTGAGTAAAAGAACAAAATCACTGCTTGAAGAACCGAATTTAAAATATCTATGGTAACAAAAAGAGTATTAATTATTGATGATGAACCCGATGTTCGGGCAGTAGTAGAGGGATGTTTGGAGGATATTGCTGGGTGGGATGTCGTCACTGCTGCATCGGGCCAAGAAGGTTTAGTTAAAGTTGAGTCAGATCAACCTAATGCGATCGTTTTAGATATAATGATGCCAGGAATGGATGGGTTTGCTTTCTTAAGAGAGTTGCGAACTCGACCAGAAGGGCGATCGATCCCAGTAGTTCTCCTAACTGCAAAAGTCAACCCAACTGATCCTCAAGTACTTTCTGAACTGAGTATTAATGGGATTATCTCTAAACCCTTTGACCCTTTTATGATCAGTCAACAAGTTGCAGATTTTCTCGGCTGGGAAATGGAAGATTGACACTCTCGCCGTCAAGCTTGCGCTGTGACGGGAGATTCTTCCTTCGCAGAACGATGCCTCACAAAAGCAGTGCCTTTGCTTGGTCTGACTCGTTCTCCAGAAGCTAACGAGGTATGCCCTACCTCTAACATTCGTAAACCTTCATCTCTAATATTCTTGGCGGCGTTGATATCTCGGTCATGCAAAGTCCCACATTTAGGACATTGCCAACTGCGGATATCTAATGAGATCTCGCTAATTTGATGCAAACAGTGATGGCAAGTTTTGGAACTAGGGAAAAACCTATCAAC
>JBAVZX010000911.1:0-3894 GCA_049589015.1 Phormidium sp.
CGATCGATAACACGCAAGTATATATATTAGATAAAAATCGGCAAATAGTACCGATAGGAGTACCAGGAGAGTTGTACATTGGGGGAGCAGGATTAGCCAGAGAATATCATAACCGACCAGAATTAACGGCGGAAAAATTTATTACCAATCCGTTTAGTAAACAAGCGAATTCCCGGCTATATAAAACCGGGGATTTAGTCCGTTACTTGCCAGATGGAAATATTGAATATCTGGGAAGAACCGACAACCAAGTAAAAATTCGTGGTTTTCGGATAGAATTGGGCGAAATTGAAGCACTACTTCAGCAACATCCCCAAGTACAGACATCAGTCGTTATCACTCATGAGGAGAACACAGGGGATAAACGTTTAGTAGTGTATGTTGTCAGCGAAATAGAAGCAACAAGCATCATCGGAGAACTGCGGCAATACTTGAAAGCTAAACTACCAGGTTACATGATTCCGAATGCTTTTGTCGTTTTAGAGACTCTGCCGCTGACTCCTAATGGCAAAGTAGACCGTCGCGCTTTACCTAAACCTCATTTTTACAGCGAAACAAAAGACAAATATGTAGCGCCCCGTACTCCGATCGAAGAAATTTTGGCTATTGAGTGGGGACAAGTTCTTAACTTAAAGCGGGTGGGAATTCATGATAATTTCTTTGCGTTAGGGGGACATTCTCTGTTAGCCACCCAATTGATGTCACGTATTCGCAGATTTATGCAGGTAGAACTGCCTTTGCGGTGTCTGTTTGAAGCTCCTACAGTTGGCGAATTAGCTAAAGAAATTCAGCAGATACAGCAACAGAATTTACACCTAAGTTTGCCACCAATTCTTAAGAGAGAGAACAATCAAGATTTACTTTTGTCTTATGCCCAAACCCGGTTGTGGTTTATTGACCAGTTTGAACCGAATAGTGCTTTATATAATATTCCGGTTGCTTTGCGTTTACAAGGAAAACTGGAAGTAACTGCTTTAGAACAGAGTTTAGAGACAATAATTGGTCGCCACGAAGCTTTACGCACTAATTTTATGATTGTTGAGGAGGAACCAACTCAAATTATTCATGCTATCTCGAATTGGAAACTATCGGTTGTTGAATTAGAGCATTTATCAACCAGCGAACGAGAAGTTGCGATACAAGAATTATTACAACAGCAAGCGATCGCACCCTTTGATTTAGCAAAGGATTTATTAATCAGAACTACGTTAGTAACTCTTTCGGAAACAGAACACATCTTGAGTATGTGTATGCACCACATTGTCTCTGATGGCTGGTCGATGGGTGTGTTTGTGTCTGAACTAGCAGTGCTATACAATGCTTATGCTCAAGGCTTTGACCGTTCGGCTGACTCTCACGGAAGCCTGAACTGGGCCGAAAGTCAACCATCACCCTTAAGCCCACTAGCAATTCAGTATGCTGACTTTGCACTGTGGCAAAGAGAGTGGTTGCAAGGGGAGGTGTTGCAAAATCAGTTAAGTTACTGGAAAGAACAACTCGCGGATGCGCCTGCTCTATTATCATTGCCTACTGACCGATCGAGAAAAGCAGTGCAAACTTTTGTGGGAGCGCATCAGGAGTTTGTGCTGACACCAGAACTAACTCAAGGGCTGACTCAACTGAGTCAAGAACAAGGTGTAACTTTGTTTATGACGCTGTTGGCTGGATTTAAGACTTTACTTTATCGATATACGGGACAATTAGATATAGTGGTGGGAACGCCGATCGCTAACCGTAATCACAGTGAAATTGAAGGGTTAATAGGCTTTTTTGTCAATACATTAGTGTTACGAACACATTTAGCCAAAGATTTGAATTTTACCGAACTGCTCAAACAAGTGCGGGAGGTATCATTAGCCGCTTATACTCATCAGGATTTGCCTTTTGAGATGCTAGTGGAAGCATTGCAGCCGCAACGGGATCTCAGCTATAGTCCTCTATTCCAGGTAATGTTTGTTCTCCAGAATGCCTCGGTATCTCAATTTGAGCTTAGTGGGTTAACTATTAGTTCGATCGAAGTGGAAAGTGCTCTAGCCAAGTTTGATTTAACTTTATCAATGGAGAACACGCCTACTGGACTGGTGGGACTGTGGGAATACAATACGGATTTGTTTGATGGGGATACTATTGAGCGAATGACGGGTCATTTTCTCACTTTGTTATCTGCAATTGTTGCCAATCCCCAAGAGCAAATTTCCCAATTGCCATTGTTAACGGAAGTTGAACAACAGCAATTAATTGAGTGGCATCATACTCAAGTTGATTATCCACTAGATAAATGTATACATCAGTTGTTTGAAGAACAGGTAGAACAAACACCAGAAGCAGTAGCAGTAGTGTATGAATCAGAACAACTGACATACCGTGAATTGAATTGTCGGGCTAATCAATTAGCACATTATTTACGCTTATTAGGAGTGGGTGCAGATGTGTTAGTGGGTATTTGCCTAGAACGTTCGATCGAAATGGCGATCGGACTACTCGCAATTCTCAAAGCAGGAGGAGCATACTTACCACTAGACCCAGAATATCCTACTGAGCGTCTAAGCTTTATGCTGAAAGATACTCAGGTGCAAGTTCTATTAACTCAAGAAAAGTTAGTAGCATCTTTTCCCAAACATCAAGCACAAGTCGTTTGCTTAGATAGCCACTGGCAAACCATTAACCAGGCAAACCAGGACAATCTCAACAACACAGTCAGTTCGGAAAACCTTGCTTATGTGATTTATACTTCCGGTTCCACAGGAATTCCGAAAGGAGTAGTAGTCACTCATCAAGCAGTTAATCGCTTAGTTTTAAATACCAATTACATAGACTTAACAGCCAATGACTGCATTGCACAAGCGGCTAATATTGCTTTCGATGCAGCCACCTTTGAAATTTGGGGAGCATTGCTCAATGGGGGCAAGATAGTTATTATCAATAAATCCGTCTTGCTATCACCATCAGAATTGGCAGCAAGTCTGAGAGCGAACCAGATCAGCGTCTTATTTTTGACTACAGCTTTATTCAATCAGTTAGCTAGTGCAGAGCCACAAGCTTTTAGTGGATTACGATGCTTATTATTTGGTGGGGAAGCGGTAGATCCGTTATGGGTAAAAGAGGTGCTAGACAAAGGTGCGCCCCAAAAACTGCTTCATGTTTATGGACCGACGGAAAATACGACATTTTCCTCATGGTATTTGGTAGAAAAGTTAGCTCCAGAAGCGTCAACTGTGCCAATTGGTAGAGCGATCGCCAATACACAAATTTATGTGTTAGATCAAAACCTACAACTAGTACCAGTGGGAGTACCAGGAGAACTGCACATTGGAGGAATAGGACTAGCTAAAGGCTACCTGAATCGACCAGAATTAACAGCACAAAAGTTTATCCCTAATCCCTTCATCAATGATGTAAGGGCGGGTTTAGTAGAAAACCTTTGCGATCCAGAGAAAACCTGTGAGCAAAACCCGCCCCGACTCTATAAAACCGGAGATTTAGTCCGCTATTTACCAGATGGAAATATCGAATACTTAGGACGCATTGACAACCAAGTAAAAATTCGCGGCTTCCGCATTGAGTTGGGCGAAATCGAAAGTATATTGAATCAACATCCCCAAGTGCAAGTAGCTGTAGCGATCGCCAGAGAAGATATTCCAACAGATAAACGTCTCGTTGCATACATCATACCCCAACCAGAAGCAACACTTAGCACCAGCCAACTGCGGCAACATCTGAAAGCGTTTCTGCCAGAATACATGATTCCCAGCGCCATAGTGTTCCTAGAAACCCTGCCCTTAACTCCCAATGGAAAAATAGACCGTCGAGCCTTACCCAAACCAGAATCCCGCACTGGAATCCATTCCAGTATAGTTGCTCCCCGCACCCAAACCGAAGAAACACTAGTACAAA
>JBAVZX010000912.1:0-2211 GCA_049589015.1 Phormidium sp.
CTCGGGAACATCAACTGACGCTGAATAATTTAGTGCAGACAACATGGGCATTGTTGCTCTCACGTTATTCACAAGAAACTGATATAGTATTTGGTGCAACTGTCTCTGGTCGTCCGCCGATTATTTCTGGGGTAGAGTCGATCGTGGGTTTATTTATTAATACCTTACCGATGCGCGTGCAAATAGAAGCACAGACAGAGTTGCTAGGTTTGTTAAAGGATGTACAAGCACAATTAGTAGAATCAGAGCAATTTTCTTATAGTTCATTGGTGGAGATTCCAGCACAAAGCGAAGTCCCCAGAGGTACTTCCTTGTTTGAGAGCATACTGTTATTTGAGAATTATCCAGTAGATAGTACTTTGGATGAAGAACAAAAGAGCTTCTCCTTAACAAATTTTCGTGCGATTGAACGAACGAATTATCCTTTAACAGTAGTCGTTGCTCCTGGGGAACAATTGTTGCTGAAAGTGAGCTACGATGAAAACCGATTTGATGATAGGTTAATCAGTCGGATGTTGGGTCATTTTGTAACTTTGCTAGAAGGAATTGTGACCAATCCGAAGCAACCAATTTCTCAATTAAATATGTTGAGTGAATCGGAACAACATCAACTGTTAATTGAGTGGAATAATACTCAAACAGACTATCCGGCAAATAAATGTGTGCATCAGTTGTTTGAGGAGCAGTGTTTGAGAACACCAGAAGCAGTAGCAGTTGTGTGGGGATCGCAACAATTAACTTATCAACAGTTGAATTATAGGGCAAATCAATTAGCACATTATCTGCGTTCTTTGGGAGTAGAAAAAAATGTGCTCGTAGGCATTTGCGTAGAACGCTCTCTAGAAATGATTGTTGGGCTATTGGGAATTCTCAAAGCAGGAGGAGCATACTTACCCCTAGATCCAGAATATCCAAAAGAGCGTCTAAGCATGATGCTCAAAGATTCCTGTTTGGGAGTGCTACTTAGCCAAAAGAAACTCCAAGAAAAACTTCCAGAACATCAAGCTAAGTTAGTTTGTTTGGATACTGACTGGTCAGCAATTTCTCAATTAAGTCAGGAAAACATAACTTCCGAAGTGCAACCAGAGAACTTCGCTTATGTAATTTATACGTCTGGTTCAACAGGAACTCCTAAAGGCGTACTGGTGAGCCATCAAGGGTTATTAAATTTGGTATTCTGGCATCAAAAAGCTTTTGAAATTACATCTAAAGACAGAGCCACTCAATTAGCTGGAACCGCCTTTGATGCAGCAGTATGGGAACTATGGCCCTACCTAAGTGCCGGAGCAAGCATTTACTTAGTAGCACCTGAAACTCTGCATTCTCCAACAGATTTGCGAGACTGGCTGATAGAACAAAAAATTAATATCAGTTTTCTGCCTACACCATTAGCCGAGAAGTTATTGTCTTTGGAATGGAAGAAAGGAATAGCTTTGCGAACTATGTTAATTGGTGGGGACAAGCTGCAAAATTATCCATCGCAGTTAATTCCATTTCAGATAGTGAATAATTACGGGCCAACAGAGAATACAGTAGTAGCCACTTCTGGGAAGGTAGCACTAAATCGGGCAACCGATATTGCTTCACCCTCAATAGGTCGTCCGATAGCTAACACGCAAGTTTATATTTTGGATAGAAATTTACAACTAGTACCGATCGGAGTACAAGGAGAATTGCATATCGGAGGAGCTTCCTTAGCCCAAGGCTATCTGAATCGACCAGAATTAACAGCAGAAAAGTTCATCCCTAATCCCTTCAGCAATGAACCAAGTGCGCGACTCTATAAAACAGGGGACTTAGCCCGCTACTTGTTTGACGGTAACATTGAATACTTGGGACGCATTGACAACCAAGTAAAAATCCGCGGCTTCCGCATTGAGTTAGGCGAGATCGAAACTATCCTGGGTCAACATCCTCAAGTCCAAGCCGCTGTTGTCATTACTCGTGACGATATCGGGGAAGATAAACGACTCGTTGCCTACATAACACCCAAAATAGAAGAGTTAGCCAGCACCAGCGAACTACGGCAACATCTGAAAGCGTTTCTACCAGAATACATGATTCCCAACGTATTCGTTACCTTGGAAACCCTGCCCTTAACTCCCAATGGAAAAATAGACCGTCGAGCCTTACCCAAACCAGAATCCCGCACTGGAATCCATTCCAGTATAGTTGCTCCCCGCACCCAAACCGAAGAAACACTAGTACAAA
>JBAVZX010000913.1:0-1799 GCA_049589015.1 Phormidium sp.
TCCAGGTGCTAGTACACCGCTACGTTGTTGGTCGCCCACTGGTTTTGCAGCGGTGGGGGATGCGTTAGCGAATTTGGGTTTACGGGTGGTATTCACAGGTTCCCAGCACGAAATCGAGTTAACCAAATCAGTAGCCGCTAAGATGCAAGCTGAAAGTTTGAATTTAGCAGGTCGCACCATCTTGGGTGCTTTGGCAACTCTGTTAACCCGCGCCCGGTTGGTGATTTGCAATGATACTGGAGTTTCTCATTTAGCAGCGGCTTTGAAAGTTCCTAGCGTGGTGGTGTTTACAATATCTGATCCCGATCGCTGGGCACCATTAAATGATGTTCTCCATCGGGCGATTTACGACACTTCAGGAATTTCCCCAGAGATGGTAATTGCTCAAGCTTTTGATTTACTTATGGGAGTAGAGGAAGAGGAGCGAATTTCTGTGGAAAATCTCAAATCAAAAATCTAATTCCTGTATCGCCAAAAGAGATGCCTATGTTACCAATTGAGTGGTAGATTTTGCCGCTTAATTGGTAATTTTTTGGGATAATTTCTTGGTATTCTCACCTGTGATTTAGAATGAATATTAGTTGGAAATAGGGAAAATCCGAGGTTAAATGTTTCTTGAACAATGGTAAAATAAAGAAGCAAATAAAAAAATCCGCATTTTTACCAAAATAAACCCTGTAATGCTTGTATAGAATACTCTGCTTTTGATACGGTTTGGTGGTTATCAAAAGAACCGCACCCTAAAGCAAATAATAAAAGGGTTTTACGCCCTTATAGTGAGGCAATGAAAAACCTCTTGAAAAATGGGTATGATGCCAAGCTACGCCCGTCTGGGCATGATATTTCTAGATTATGCGTAGGGTGCGTTAGCGCAGTGTAACGCACCATCTCCACTAAACCAGATTTCTGATGCTTCCATCTGGCATTATAGTATTGCCAAAAATGGCCTCACTGAGGTTAGCATTTTTCAAGTTGGCATCTCTAAGATTAGTATTTTTCAGGTTGGCACCACTGAGATCGGTATGAATTAAGTTAGCACCATTCAAGTTGGCACCGCTCAAGCTGGTACCTTCCAGGTAAGCACGACTTAGGTTGGCTCCCTCCAAATAGCAACTCCTTAGCATCCATAACTCTTGTGCCTCATTTACCTGATTCCCCAAACTACTTTATATTATATTTTATTGATCGATCGCTAAATAACCCAACCCAATGCCTAACTATAAACGACTTACGATCGCAAACGGTACTTACTTTTTTACTCAAGTAACTTATCAGCGGCGTAACTGGTTATGTAGTGAAATTGCACGTCAAACATTACGAACAGCTATCAATAATGTACGGGAAAAATATCCTTTTATAATAGATGCTTTAGTTTTATTACCCAATCACATTCACTGTATTTGGACACTACCAGATGGTGATAGTGATTATGCAACTCGTTGGCGACTGATTAAAACCTTTGTTACTAAACATTGTGCCAAAGAATTAGAAATTGATAGGGAAATTAGCACCTCCCGGCAAAAACGTCAAGAGGGAAACCTTTGGCAACGTAGGTTTTGGGAACATTTGATCCGAGATGATTTAGATTTTGCTAACCATTGCGATTATATACATTACAATCCTGTTAAACATGGGTTATGCAAAGCAGCAAAAGAATGGCCTTATTCCAGTTTTCATCGCTTTGTTGCTGATCGTATTTATTCAGAAGATTGGGGAGTAGATATAGTACCGGATATTCCCAATGAGGTTGGATATGAATAGTATTATTCGTAGGGTGCGTTAGCGCAGCGTAACGCACC
>JBAVZX010000914.1:0-2638 GCA_049589015.1 Phormidium sp.
GCAGTAAAGTGCCATCCGCCAAAATTTTAGTAGTTTCTCTTATCAAGTGAAACCTGATTGACTACAAAAAATTAAGGGTTCGTAATAAAAAAATACAAATAAATAAATTACTTAAAACTTCATAAAATAACCCCGCCTCAAGAGACGGGGTAGCGCCGAGAAAGAAATGAAAATTAACGCTAGATAGTAGAGAGAACTTCCTTCGCAGCTGCTAAAGTGCGATCGATATCTGCATCCGTATGGGCAAAGGAAGTAAATCCAGCCTCAAATTGCGAAGGTGCCAAATAAACACCACGTTCTAACATTCCCCGATGGAAACGACCAAATTTAGCCGTATCTGACTTTTTGGCATCCTCATAATTATGAACTGGCCCAGCAGTAAAGAATAAACCAAACATGGCGCTAATTTGACCACCACAAACCGCATGACCATTCTCTTTCGCAATTTGCAGCAAGCCATCACTGAGTTTTTTGGTAATCTGATCCAAATACTCGTAAGTGCCAGGTTTTTGCAGTAATTCCAAAGTCTTAATCCCCGCAGTCATTGCCAAGGGATTGCCGGATAAAGTCCCCGCTTGGTACATTGGGCCAGCAGGTGCCACCATAGACATGATATCCTGTCTACCGCCATAAGCACCCACTGGTAAACCACCACCAATAATTTTACCCAAGGTTGTTAAATCGGGAGTAATACCAAATTTTTCTTGTGCGCCACCGTAAGCAATGCGGAACCCAGTCATTACTTCATCAAACACCAGCAAAGCGCCGTTTTCTTGGGTAATTACCCGCAAACCTTCCAAAAATCCGGCATCTGGGGGAATAAAACCTGCATTACCCACCACTGGTTCCAGAATTACACCCGCAATTTCGCCAGGGTTTTCGGCAAACAAAGCTTTTACAGCTTCTAAATCATTATAAGGTGCGGTGAGAGTGCTGCTAGTTACAGCCTTGGGAACGCCAGGGGAGTCGGGTAAACCAAGGGTAGCAACGCCGGAACCTGCCTTTACCAAAAACATATCGGCGTGTCCGTGATAGCAACCTTCAAATTTAATTACTTTCTCACGTCCGGTAAAAGCACGCATTAAACGCAACACCGCCATGCAAGCTTCAGTTCCAGAATTGACAAACCGTACCATTTCAATGCTAGGAACGGCATCAATTACCATTTCCGCTAGGACGTTCTCTAGTACCGAAGGTGCGCCGAAGCTAGTTCCTTTTTCTAAAGCATCGTGCAGTGCTTTAATTACTTCTGGATGGGCGTGTCCGCAAATTGCTGGCCCCCAAGTTCCTACATAATCAATATATTCATTGCCATCGACATCCCAGATGTAAGCGCCTTTAACATGGTCAAAGACGATGGGTTGTCCCCCCACTGATTTGAAAGCACGTACAGGAGAACTTACTCCTCCTGGCATAATTTTCTGCGCTGCTGAGAAAATTTCTTCTGATTTGGTGGTTTTAAAAGAGGTGGTCACCAAAGCTGTCTCCTTAACTGTAAGTCTTTGCCTGTCTTGGCTTTAAAGTCTGTCTTAAGATAGATGCAACCTGCGATCGACAATGTTAGTGTCACCTTACCCCCCATCTACTTGTAAACAAATATCTGAAGTATTAAGAGCAATCAACATTTACCAGCAGATGTGTTCGATCGCCTTTCTAAAGCTGCACAAGAATTATACCGAGCAGCGTTCAATTGTGCTAGTAAAATCCTTTAGTAGCTTAAGAAGGCAGAAGTCAGAAGGTAAAAATGCTCCTTGTCCCCAGTCCCCTTGTCCCCTAAAATAAGCAATCTATTCTGCTTTATGTGACCGAAGTTTATGTCTGCTGATTTAACGGCTCTTAACCAGTCTATCCCGATCGAGCAAATTCGCTATGACGAAAAGGGATTAGTCCCGGCTATTGTTCAAGATTACCTTGATGGTACTGTCTTGATGATGGCTTGGATGAATCGGGAATCTTTAGCTAAAACTTTGGAAACTGGAAGAACTTGGTTTTGGAGTCGTTCTCGATCGGAATTATGGCCTAAAGGAGAAACTTCTGGTCATGTCCAAAATGTCAAAAGTATGCGTTACGATTGCGACAGCGACGCATTATTAATCACAGTAGAACAAATTGGCGATATTGCCTGTCATACAGGGGAACGCAGTTGTTTTCATCAGGTGAATGGCTCAAAGATTGCGCCACCTGCTGATACATTATCACAGGTGTTTGAGGTGATTTGCGATCGCAGAGATCGTCCCAATGAAGAATCTTATACTTGCAAATTATTTGCGGGTGGAGATAACAAGATTTTAAAGAAAATTGGCGAAGAATCCGCTGAAGTGGTGATGGCTTGTAAAGATGATGATAAAGAAGGAATTGCTGGAGAAGTTGCCGACTTATTTTATCATACTTTGGTCGCTTTAGCGCATCATAATGTTGATATTAAAGCAGTTTATCGGAAGTTGCAGGAACGGCGGAGATAGGTTTTTGCTATTATTGAGAAAGTTGTAATTTAAGTTCCTACTTACAAATCTAGTTCTTTCTTAGCCCCCCTTATTAAGGGGGGTTGGGGGGATCTAAACCCAGTAATCACAGCGTTAGATCCCCCCTAACCCCCCTTAATAAGGGGGGAACAGGAAAGAATTGATCTCTTATCAGT
>JBAVZX010000915.1:0-2188 GCA_049589015.1 Phormidium sp.
GTTCTGGTAATTTTGTTTATAGTAAACATTTTAGCGCCATTCTGTGTCACTAGTAGGGTGGGAAAATAGGAAGCTTAAATGGGTAAAAATTGCGATTTTTGAAGTTTAGTGTGGTAGGATGTCAATCTTTGTTGAGCGATCGCTATCAGATAGATATAATTCGTTTAACATTATGACAAGGAGCAAATCCCAATGCTTCAGTTTTAGCGTAATTTAATCAAAGACTGAAATCTTTTCCATAATATAACCGGAGAAATATGGTGAAAATTAAAGTCTAGGCGATAATAGTGTTGTCTCTTTGAGGAATTTAATTCATGCCTATGGATCAGAAAAAAAATCGTGGTCATGTCATTAATCATTCGATTCGTGTGCCCCAGATTCGGGTGATTGATAATGATGGCAGTCACTTAGGAATTATGGATACTAGATCTGCCTTGAGTTTGGCCCAAGAAAGAGATCTAGATCTAGTCATGATTAATGATAAATCGGAGCCCCCGGTTTGCCGGATTATTGATTACGGCAAGTTCAAATATGACTTAGAAAAACAAGAACGGAAAAATAAGAAAAATCAAGACAAGACTTCTGTCAAAGAATTGAAGATGCGCTACACAATTGAAGATCATGATTACCAAGTGCGCGTCAATCAAGCTGAAAGATTCTTGAAATCTGGAGATAAAGTAAAAGTCACTATCAAGTTTCGTGGTAGAGAAAGCCAACATAGTCATTTAGCTGAAAATTTGCTTAATGAAATGGCAAAAGATTTACAAGAATTGGCAGAACTTCAACAAGCACCGAAAAAAGAAGGTAGCAATATGATTATGTTGCTCTCTCCTAAGAGTGCTGTTGTCAAAACTTCTCCGACTCCGACTCCGACTCCGACTCCGACTCCTACTCCTACTAGTAAACCCAAACTAGTTGAATCTCAACCTTCGGAAGCCAAAGTCTGAACATAAATGAGCAGAGGAGTTTATATTATTGTGAGATTTCTTTGGTTAAACTTTTCATTAGTCAGACGAATTTTAGTTTGACATTCCAGGCTGGAGCTAACTTAGATATCTCTAAATGTATAGAGTAGGGTGGTTATCCATCCTACTAAATTTTTGTTAAGGTTTGAAATCTGAAGCTAGTCTACCAACATTTTGATTCGTTTGCTACTGAATATGATTTCATGGCAAGTTTGCGGAGTAACAAGTTTAGTTTATCGAATAACTTGTGGGGAGCGATCGCTTATTTACATCACCCAAATCAAAGGGGAAAATAAGCGATCGCACTCCCCAATTTTTCTCTATAATCTATTAGCACAAATCGCCGCACCAATTAACCCAACTTGGGGATTTAACACCACATGAACTGGGACTTTTTCCAGTAAGTTTCTCATCCGACCTTTGTTAGTAAAGCTTTGCATAAAACCACCTTCTTTAATTAAAGGTAAGATTTTTCCCGCAATCCCTCCGGCTATATAAAGACCACCATAAGGTAATAGTTTAAGAGCCATATTACCTGCTTCTGTGCCATAAAGTTCTACAAAAATTTGCAGAGTTTCTTCACTTAAAGGATCGGTTTTATCTAAAGCAGCTTTGCCAATAACTGCACCTGGATCAACTGTTTTTTCACTACTGCCAGCTTCTTGTTCCCATTTTCTAATAATCTCGCCTATTTCAGCAGATTCACTGGCAATTTTTTTGTCTCGTAAAAACTGATAAATTGAGACAATTCCCATTCCCGAAACTACCCGTTCTACAGAAATTCTGTCAACTTGGTGTTTGTCTAACAGGTATTTCATCATTTGAAATTCCAGTTCTGTGCGTGGTGCAAAATCAGTATGTCCACCTTCTGTACCAAACACTTGGTAACTGTCACCTGAAGGGGTTAAAAATGCCTGTCCTAAACCTGTTCCTGCACCAATTACAGCGATGGGTGATTCGGCTTGAAATTTGCCAACTTGTAATGTATGTAAATCGGATTCTGTTAAACCCAAAACCCCATAACCTACAGCGACAAAATCATTAATTAAACTAATTTTAGCGATGCCTAATTCTTCTTGCAAGTGTTCGGCATCAAGAAACCAAACTAAATTAGTCAGTTTCACGCTATTGTTAACTATGGGGCCTGCGATCGCAAAACAAGCCTTTTCCGGCTTAGGTGTATAACCCAAATGTTCTGATGCTGCGGTCAGAAATTGCTGTAC
>JBAVZX010000916.1:0-2084 GCA_049589015.1 Phormidium sp.
CTGGCATAAGCAACTCCGGTTACTTGCTAAAGAATTCAGAATCTAAAACTCAGAATAGAAACAATTCTGGATTCTAGATTCTGAATTCTGGTAATATTTTACAACTTACCTTGGTACTAAATGCCGCCGAGGGCCAATACCAGGATTAATTACCGCTGACATTTCTTCGTGAGACAAATTTTCAATTTCCGCTTGCAATTGTTCAATTGTGAAATTGTAACCTTGTTCAGAAGCAATATTTACAAAGGTTTCTGGATCGTCTGTAGCTTTAAGTTTTGCTTTTAAAGCATCATCTTTTTGAATAGCTTTAAAAAAGCGTGCTGCACATTCTTGTGACATAAATTACCTCGCCTTTGTTAAATTTTGGTGCAAAAAATCTTCCTGAAGTCGCTGCTTACTGGCGACTCAATTGTTGGTTTAGGTACTATTTCCTAGCTTAAAGTTGACAAAAATTAAATGAGCGATATTTGTCAGGATATGTGAAAACATTAAAAATTTCACTAAATCTTGACATAAGTTAAAGATTTTAGTATCAAGCGTCACTTGTAAAAAAGCAAGTTTGTGCTTTAGATCCCCGACTTCTTCAAGAAGTCGGGGATCTAAAGCGGATCTGGACACAAGAACATTTATAGTGAGTGAAGTTGGGTTATTCTTAAAAAATTGTGAAAGCGATTACACTTCTTGGCTCCACTGGCTCAATTGGTACTCAAACACTCGATATCGTCTCCCAGCATCCTGACAAATTTCGCATTGTTGGGTTAACTGCTGGACGGAATGTAGAAATGTTAGCGCAGCAAATTCGCCAATTTCGACCGGAAATAGTCGCAATTTGCGATGAAGACAAACTCCCCGAACTGAAAGCGGCAATTGCTGACCTCGACCCCCAACCGATTTTATTAGCTGGGGATGCCGGAATCATTGAAGTTGCACGTTACGGCGACTCGGAAGCGGTAGTTACCGGAATTGTTGGCTGTGCTGGCTTGTTACCGACAATTGCTGCTATTGAAGCAGGGAAAGATATCGCTTTAGCTAATAAAGAAACTTTAATTGCTGGGGGTCCTGTTGTTAATCCTTTGGTGGAAAAACACGGTGTAAAACTTTTGCCAGCAGACTCGGAACATTCGGCAATTTTTCAATGTTTGCAAGGAGTTCCTAAAGGCGGTTTAAAGAAGATTATTTTAACAGCTTCCGGTGGTGCGTTTCGAGATTGGTCAGTAGAAAAATTAGCAGAAGCCAAAGTTTCTGATGCTTTAAAACATCCTAATTGGTCAATGGGTCGGAAAATTACCATTGATTCTGCTACCTTAATGAACAAAGGTTTAGAAGTAATTGAAGCGCATTATTTGTTTGGTGTGGATTACGATGATATCGAAATAGTCATTCATCCGCAAAGTATTATTCACTCATTAATTGAGTTACAAGATACTTCTGTTTTAGCACAATTAGGTTGGCCTGATATGCGTTTGCCTTTGCTTTATGCGATGTCTTGGCCTGAGAGAATTTATACAGATTGGGAAAGGTTAGATTTGGTAAAAGCTGGTAGTTTAACTTTCCGCGAACCAGATCATAAAAAATATCCTTGTATGCAGTTAGCTTATGCGGTAGGTCGTGAAGGTGGTTCGATGCCTGCGGTTTTAAATGCGGCAAATGAACAAGCTGTGGCTTTATTTTTGGATGAAAAGATTGGCTTTTTAGATATTCCTCGTTGTATTGAGTGGGTTTGCGATCGCCATCGCACAGATCATCAACAAAACCCTTCTTTAGATGACATTTTAGCAGCAGATAAATGGGCGAGACAAGAAGTTTTGACGGCGAGTAAGTTAGTTATTCAAAGTCAGCCAGTTATTGCCTAAATAGCTGGGAGATGATAATCAATAGATCTTGCCAATAAAGAATCTCAAAGGCAGGCAGGATGCCTACCCCACAAGAATTATTGGAGATGTCTAATAGATCTCGCAAAAAAATTGTAGAGACGTTGTATACAACGTCTCTACAACTGAAGAATTTTTAATATGCGATCGCTTTGATCCAGAGTAAAATGGGGGAAAAGCGATCGCTAAATTAAAAATAGCTTGAAAAAAACC
>JBAVZX010000917.1:0-2912 GCA_049589015.1 Phormidium sp.
AACCAAAACATTAGCCTTAGAATATGCAAATCGGGGAATTCGGGTAAATGCGATCGCGCCTGGAGCTACAATAACACCAATCAATGAAGCTTGGACAACCGATCCTGAAAAGCAAGCGATCGTAGAAAGTCATATTCCAATGGGGCGAGCCGGAACATCTGACGAAGTAGCCGCAGGAGTTGCTTTTTTAGCATCAGATGAAGCTGCTTACATCACAGGACAAACTTTATTTATGGATGGGGGATTGACACTTTATGCTGACTTCCGAGAAGCATGGTCAGCATAGCAATTTTAGATTTTAGCTGGGGGATTTTCGATTTTTTGATTGGCTCGTTTTGAGATTAAAACAGTTTTTTTCATCAAGCGAAAGTCGCCAATTACAAATAACAACTCACTGGAACGGGTAGGAAAAAACTATGACATTAGAAGAACAACGGCTCAAACAAAATCGCACTGGTGAAGTTAATTGGTACAAATGGGGTCCTTATCTGAGCGAACGCCAGTGGGGAACGGTGCGCGAAGATTACAGTAGTGATGGAAATGCCTGGAATTATTTCCCTCACGATCATGCCCGAAGTCGAGCCTATCGTTGGGGGGAAGATGGACTAGGCGGGATTAGTGATGACCATAATTTGCTTTGCTTTGCGTTAGCATTATGGAATGGCAAAGATCCAATTTTGAAAGAAAGATTGTTTGGATTAACTAACAGTGAAGGCAATCATGGCGAAGATGTCAAAGAATACTATTTTTACATCGATAGCACGCCTACTCACTCTTACATGAAGTATCTCTACAAATATCCTCAAGCAGAATTTCCTTACGATAATTTAGTTCAAACTAATGGTAAACTTAGCCGTTATGAACTTGAATATGAGTTGATGGATACAGGGGTTTTTGATGACGATCGCTACTTTGATGTATTTGTCGAATATGCCAAAGGAGATGCTGAGGATATTTTAATTAAAATTAGCATTGCGAATCGCGGTTCAGAAGCAGCAAGCATTCATGTATTACCAACGCTGTGGTTTCGGAATACTTGGTCTTGGATTAATGGTGGCTCAAAGCCTGTTTTAAGTAAGTATGAAGGTACTGGTAATACTGTTGTTAATGCTCATGTTACTGATACGTTGTTTCACAAATATATCAAAGATTATTACTTTTATTGTGAAGGCGTAGTTCCGTTGCTGTTTACGGAAAACGAAACAAATAATCAGCGGATATTTGGCACAGAAAATGCTAGCCCATTCGTGAAAGACGGCATCAATAATTATGTTGTGCATGGGCAAAAAGACGCGGTTAATCCGAACAATATTGGCACAAAAGTTTCGCCTGATTACGAGATTACAGTAGGCGCACAAGAAACAAAAGTAATTCGATTGCGTCTGACTAAACAGCAGCCGAATCAATTAATAGAACCTTTTGGCATAAAATTCGATCAAATTTTTGCCGATCGCCTTAAAGAAGCAGATGAATTTTATCAAGTTGTCACTCCCCCATCAATTCAAGCAGATAGCGATAGCACCAACATCATGCGTCAAGCATTAGCTGGGATGATGTGGACAAAACAATACTTTTACTACGATCTAGATCAATGGTTAAGGGAGCGCAACGTTACCCCCTGGACTCCTGCTAAAGAGAAGCGGCATATCAGAAACAGTGAATGGTTCCACATGCACAATGATGATATTATTTCCATGCCTGATAAATGGGAATATCCTTGGTATGCGGCTTGGGATTTGGCATTCCACATGATTCCGATTAGTTTGATCGATCCTGATTTTGCCAAAGATCAATTAATGTTGATGTTGCGGGAAGATTATTTGCATCCAAATGGTCAAATTCCGGCTTATGAATGGAATTTTGGGGATGTAAATCCTCCCGTTCATGCTTTTGCCACTTGGGAAATTTACGTTCGCGATCGAGAACGTAACAATGGTGTAGGAGATATCAACTTTCTCAAATATGCTTTTTCCAAATTACTGATCAACTTTACTTGGTGGGTTAATCGCAAAGATCGCAACGGCAATAATTTGTTTGAAGGTGGTTTTTTGGGATTGGATAATATTGGGGTATTCGATCGCAGTTCCCCCTTACCCACAGGCGGATATTTAGAACAAGCTGATGGTACCGCTTGGATGGCATTCTTTAGCCAAAGAATGTTTCAAATTGCACTCGAATTAGCATTAGACGATCCCCTTTACGAAGATTTGGCGATTAAGTTCTTTGAGCATACTATGTGGATTGCGGGAGCAATGGATCGCATTGGCGAACATCAGGATGAAATGTGGGATGAAGAAGATGGTTTCTTTTATGATGTGCTACATTTCCCCGATGGAGATTCTACTCGATTAAAAGTGCGATCGATGGTGGGATTATTACCTCTGATGGCTGTTGCTGTCTTCCCCAAAGAAGCTTTTGACAAACTACCACGCTTTAAGTCAGAAGCATTAGAGTTCATCATGCGCCACCCCGAACTAACTCAAAATATTCATTTACCCAATCAACTTGGGCAAAGCAATCGGCTGATGCTGTCTATCTTAAATGAAAACAAGTTGCGTCGAATTCTTTCTCGAATGTTAGATGAAAATGAATTCTTGAGCGATTACGGAATTCGTTCCCTTTCTCGCTATCATTTGGAAAATCCCTATCGCTTCAATCATGATGGGGAGGAGTTTAAAGTAGGATATGTTCCGGCTGATTCTACTTCTGGGATGTTCGGTGGGAATTCTAACTGGCGTGGTCCGATCTGGATACCTGTGAATTTATTGTTATTGCGATCGCTAATCCAACTTTACAGCTATTACGGTGATTCCTTCACAATTGAATGTCCAACTGGATCTGGTAAATACCTCACTCTCTTTGAAGTTACCAAAGAAATTTGTGAACGAATCGTCAGCATTTTTCATAAAGAT
>JBAVZX010000918.1:0-11094 GCA_049589015.1 Phormidium sp.
CTAGACATTACTACGCACCTTGCTGTCTTAACTGCAAAGTCTTTACGCTGCCTTGATACCTTTAAATGCTGTCTACCCAATCGGTTAATTGCTCTTTTTCTATTATTTGAACCTTTAACCTTTTTGGAAACTTGACGTTGTGCTCTTTTAAGTCTTCTCTCTGACTTTCTCAGGTAACGGGGATTATCTACCTTATTTCCTTCGCTGTCGGTGTAGAAATGATTCAATCCAACATCTAATCCAATATTTCTACCCGTTGGCTCTAAAGTTTGCTTGACATCCACGCTAATGCAGAACTGGCAATAGTATCCATCCGCTCTTTTAACTAATCGCACTCTTTGAATTTGCTCTATTTGGTAAAAATGCAAATCATGAGTTCCGATTAATTCGCAATTCATCTCCCGTTAAACTGCGTTGTAGCAGGAGTCTTCTTGCTCCATTGAGATAAAAACACAAAAGGGTTCATTTTTAGTGAACCCTTTTTGATACCTCTTTCTGTTTACAGCTAAATTTATAGATGCAACTTCATAACCCCGATGCAATTTTAAAAAGTCCTCGTGAAACTGCTTAATTCTGAGAATTACCAAGCTTTACTAACTTTACGACGACGAGATGCGACTAAAGAACCTGCAACTAATCCTAAGCCAAGTAAGGTTGCTGGTTCGGGTACTCTTTCCCGCAATACAGGTTTTTCATTCAAACGGGCGATCATTTTAAAGTCGGGGCCATTAAAACTGCTTTCTGTTCTAATGCGGATACCAGCCGCAGAAGTAATTCCCAGTTCTTGCAGGCTAATTCCCCATCCACCAACGCTTTGTGCGCCACTAATTTCTGTGGTGTCAATGCTATAGCCAAGATTACTTTGGTTTTGTCCACGTAGTAATTGTTTGTGATTACCAATGAGTTCGCCTTTTTCATTGATCGCTTGTACAACTAAGTCACTATTCTTATTCCGTTCAAAAACAAAGATATTATCCAATCCTTTGTTATCTTCCTGAATTAGGTAAGTGAAGAATAGGTTCATTTCAAAAGCACCATTATCTTCAGTGTCTATAATGTTGTTCAAGTTAGTGTTACCCAAGTATGTGGCAATTTCAGTCATTGTTGGGTCTTTAACACCAGATACTTCTAAACCATTGGGTTTGCTGGCATTGTCGCCTCTTTCTGTGCTGGCCGCACCTGTGTTATTGTTGAAGCCACCTTTAGTAGGATCGGCTGTTTCTCCTGTTTTGCCAGTCAATTTGATCATGTCATTGGAGAGAATATTGCCTTTGGCTTCATTAATCAAGTTAAATTGATTAAAAGTTTTACCATTTTGTGTAATTGACTGCAACCAAATATCTGCTTTAGTATTAGTATTTTGGCTAACGCCAACAGAGAAAGAAGCAGCTTGTGCTGTAGTAGAAATAGAAAGAATTGTTCCGCAAGCAATGCCTAGAATTGTGGCTGTATTTTTAAGTTTCATTTTTTTGTACCTTCGGTGGTTTTGAGTTAATTAAGAGCGTTGGTTCTACTAATTTTTAGGTTTTGGTACTGAACTTTCGAGTTAAATCAGTTAACAACGCAGTCTGATTTAGTAACCAACAGATGAAATTTAATTTCTTACCGAAGTCATCTTGGATTTACACACAACTCAATCTTAAGCATAAAAAAGCAAATTCACAAGAGAGAAACCCGAAATTCACATAATCTTAAATACCTTAGAAAAAGGAAATAATTACGGATTCGATTATCTAAGTATTTTCCTATATCTCATCTACTAAGAGACTAATAGTTAGGGGGTAAATATAGATTTATAATGAAAATTAATCGGAAAATATGGAAAACAAATGTAAGGTTTTTGGTTAACTAATGTAAAATTGAGGCGAGAATGGAGGTACAGAATCGATTTTTACATTACTGGTGGCTAATTAGGCATAGTAAACCGTAACTTTACAGATTAGATTTGCTATAGATTAAATTTGCTAAACTCATAACTGTTCTGGGTAATAGAACTAGCGCAATAAGAATTATACTAGAAGTATTATAGAGAAGTTTTGTCAAGAATAATCTAATGAATGGTTGAATTGATGGAAAAGCTTATAGACCTAGCAAAATATGGCCTTGGTATCCATAGTAGTAGCCCGGAATTAGGAATAAGTATCAGTAATTTTACTGATGATACTCGCTGCCAAACTTGGAATTTAGGGCATGATTTATCGATATACTTACACCAATATTTAGCAGAATTTATTCAACCACAATTTTGGTCAGACTTGAGTTTTATTGCGATCGCTAAAGGCCCTGGTAGTTTTACGGGTACGCGCATTGGTGTGGTGACTGCCCGCACTTTGGCGCAGCAATTAGAGATTCCTTTGTTTGCTATTTCTACTTTGGCAGCGATCGCTTGGTCGCATCATACGGAGGATCAGCAGGAAGCGATCGCAGTTCAAATGCCAGCCAGTCGCGGCGAGGTTTTTGGAGCAGTTTATCAAAAATCTGTCAATGATTTGCAGCAGGTTGAGTTATTACCAGATACAGTAATGAAACCGGAAGTTTGGCAACAAACGTTGGCAAATTTGACTTATCCCTACAAATTAATTGAAGTTTCCGGCAACATAGGTGCAACCGTTTCTAATTTGTTAGAACTAGCATATTTAGATTGGCAAAAAGGGTTATGTCCCAATTGGTCAACAGCTTTACCTTTCTACGGTCAACACCCAGTAGAATAAGTCCGTTGTAGCGACTTTAGTCGTGATAGAACACTGAAGTGTTCACAACGAACTTAAGATTAAAATAACTGTAGAAATTAGTAACAAAAGCGGTGTTAACCAATCTCCCCAACGGACATATAAGGTTTTGGTTTGACGACGATAAACGGTGTCAGCGTGAATTTGAAAGGTTTTAGTTTGGGAAATCCATTTAGTTTTACCATGAGGATCGACAATAGCAGAATAACCTGTATTTGTAGCTCTTACTGCCCAGCGATCGCTCTCAATTGCCCGTAAAACATCCTGTGCATGATGTTGAAATTGCATCGCCGCATTATAAGGATCGTTGTTAGATGATGTGAGGATAAATTCTCCTCCTAAAGCTGCTTGGCGTTGAAAATGACGGGTAAAAGCTGAATCATAGCAAATACCGACAATGGCGCGACCAAAAGGTGTATCAAATATTTGATTAGATACACCTGGAACTTGATCTGATCCGACTGCGGAAATTTGGGGAAGTAACCGCCCTAAAACTTCCCGAAAAGGTATATATTCACCAAAAGCTACTAAGTTTACCTTGTCGTAACGGCTGAAAATTTCGCCTGTTCCATTAACAGTAAATAAACTGTTGGTAAAACTATTTCCTTTACGACGATGTGCGCCTATCCAAGCAACTACTTTTTCGTCCAAAATAGCTTGATAAAAAGGGTTATTTGGTGATGGTGGGTCACTCCATTGAGATGATAAAGCGCCTTCTGGAGTTAAAACTGCTGCTACTCCTTGCTGTGTTAAATTGCGATATCCATTGGTATATCTGATTAAGGAAAGACGCAAACCTTCGGGAGTAAATTTAATTCTGTTAGCAATATTGCCTTGAATAATTCCTACTTTTAAAGCGTTGTTTTGTCGATCGTTCAATGGTTGGCTGTAAATTGCCCATCCGACTAAATGGGAAGTAATTAGTAGTCCAATGGCAATACTCAAATAGCCTTTATGGAACCTAAAAATTGTCGAATTTGTCTGTGATTTACCGGATATAAAAGCTTCAGCTATTAAACCATTGACGGCGACAATTACGGCGTTAATGGTATTAGGGCCAGAAATTTGACCGAGATGTAAAATTGCTAAATTATGGGGACTTTGGGTAAAGGATAAGGAAGTCCACCAAACAGGGCCGGAACTCCAAATATATTCGAGAACACACCAGAGAGTTGTCCCGATTAATACGCGAATTAAACCGTTGGGAATGGGAGATTTAAAATTATGAATGAATTGGAAAATTGCCCTGCTACCAATAGCCCAAATAGTGACTAAGGCACTGCCCCAAATGATAAATAATAGTAATGCTCCTAGTGCGATCGCTAAACTCACAATCCAAGGAATTCCTAACCAAGTCAAGGGATGAAGTCCAAGAACCCAAGATACGGTTAAGCCGTGATAACCAATAGCCCAAAGTAAAGCGTAAAGGTAGAGAGTTTTTTCAGATTTTTGGCTTTTTATTGTAAAAATCCACAAGGGAATTAAAGCAATCCAAGCTAAAGGCCAAACACCAAAAGGTGCGGCTGTCATTCCCATTAAAATGCCACTGACGAAGCTAATAATTAAACGCAATTTGGTGGAATTTTTCATTGAATTTAAGCGAACTCAGATCCCCGAATTCTTGAAGAAGTCAGGGATCTAGAGAGAATTATTCAACTTCTTCTTCTTCGCCATTAGTGGGAGGAACTATGGCGACGGCTGCGATCGCATCATCTTCATCCAACCTTTGCACTCTTACACCTGTGGCATATTGAGATTGGGAAGGAATGGCATTGACAGCTTGACGAATAATAATTCCTCGCGTTGTTACCATCATCAATTCAGCATCTTCATTGACAATTAAAAGCGAAGCTAATTTATCGTTCAGTTTGCGGAATTTAATGGCAATTTTGCCTTTTGTTGCCCGATTGTATAACTTAAATTGGGAAACTGGCACTCGTTTTCCATAGCCGCCATTGGTGACAACTAACACCCAAGGCCCTTGAGTTCCGTTGAGTACTTCTTCACCATTACTGTTAGTTTCTTCGGCTTCTATTTCTGGTTCAATTTCGCTTACTTCAGCAATGTTAGCAACAATTGAACTCGGCAAAACATCCATGCTAATTACTTCATTGCCATTTTCTAATCTCATTGCCCTTACGCCTCTGGTGGCGCGACCTAAAGGACGCAATTGATTATGTGCTGCTTTGAAGTGAATTGCCATTCCTTGACGCGATCCGATAATAATACTATCTTCAACTCTGGCGCGTCTTACCCAACGTAATTGGTCGCCTTCTTCTAAGGAAATAGCAATTAATCCATTGGCTCGAATATTGCTAAATGCGGAAAGTTGGGTTTTCTTAATGTAAGCTTGCTTGGTTAACATTACCAAGTATTCATCGTTGCTAAATTCTGATACCGCTACCATAGAAGTGATTTTTTCATCGATGGGAATGGGTAACATTTGAACAATGGGAACACCTCTAGCAGTGCGGGATGAGGTGGGAATTTGGTAAGCTTTTAAGCTGTAAACAACGCCTTTATCACTGAAGAACAAAACGCTATCGTGATCGCAACAGGTGAGGAAATGTTCGACGACATCATCCTCTTTCATTCTGTTAGCTGCTTTACCACGAGTTCCCCGATTTTGAGCTTCAAAGGTACTAACTGGCATTCTCTTGATGTAACCTTGTTCAGTTAATAGAATCAAGGCTTTTTCATTGGCAATTAAATCAGTGTCATCTAGTTCACCTTCGGCGTGTTCGATGACGGTTCTTCTGGGTGTGGCAAAGGTGGTTTTTAGCTGTGCTGCTTCGGTTTCAATGATTTCTAAGATCCGTTCTCGACGCTGTAAAATATCGCGCAAGTCAGTAATTTTGGCGAGTAGTTCTTCATGTTCTTGGCTAATTTTTTCGGCTTCTAAAGCTGTGAGGCGGCGCAATTGCATTTGTAAGATTGCGTCGGCTTGGGGATCAGAAAGTCCGTAAACTTCGATCAATTCTTGGCGTGCTGTGGGGGCATCGGCAGCATGGCGAATTAATGCGATAATTCTATCTAAGTTGGCGAGGGCAATTAACAACCCTTGTAAAATGTGATCTCTTTCTTCCGCTTTTCGCAGTTCGTATTGGGTGCGTCTGGTAATACATTCAATGCGGAAGTCTAAAAAGACGTTGAGGAATTCTCTCAGGGTTAATAGCTGGGGTTCAGCATTAACTAATGCCAGCATATTTGCCCCAAAATTTGCTTGTAATGGGGTTTGTTTATAAAGGTTATTGAGGACAACTCTGGGATAGGCATCGCGTTTTAATTCGATGACAATTCTCATGCCGTCGCGATCGCTTTCATCCCGAATATCTGCGATTCCTTCTAGCCTTTTATCGTTGACTAATTCGGCAATTTTTTCGATTAATGCTGCCTTGTTTGTTTGGTAAGGTAATTCAGTAATGATGATCGCTTCTCGATCGGGTCTACCACGATGTTCAATAGTTTCAATATTAGCGACACCTCGCATGGTAATTGAACCACGTCCAGTAGTGTAAGCTTCTTTAATTGCTGAGGTTCCTAATATTTGTCCACCTGTGGGAAAATCCGGGCCAGGAATATAGCGAATTAACTGGAGATCGGTAATTTCTGGGTTATGAATTAAGGCGATCAAACCATCAATTAATTCTCCTACATTGTGTGGTGGAATGTTAGTTGCCATTCCCACAGCAATACCAGATGAACCGTTAAGCAAAAGTTGGGGAACTCTAGCAGGTAAAACAACGGGTTCTTGTTGCGAACCATCGAAATTATCGGCAAAATCAACGGTTTCTGCTTCAATATCCCGCAGCATTGCTTCGGTGGCTATTGACTGCAAGCGACATTCGGTGTAACGCATTGCTGCTGGTGGATCGTTGTCTACTGAACCGAAGTTACCATGTCCGTTGATCAGGGGCGATCGCATGGAAAAGTCTTGCGCCATCCGCACTAGCGCATCGTATACCGCTGTATCCCCGTGGGGGTGGTACTTACCTAACACTTCCCCTACCACACGGGCGCACTTTCTAAACGGGCGGTCTGGGGTGAGTCCCAATTCGTGCATTGCATACAGAATGCGCCGATGCACTGGTTTCAGACCATCCCTAGCATCTGGGAGTGCCCGCCCTACAATCACGCTCATCGCGTATTCCAGGTAAGACCGGGACATCTCGTTCCCTAAATCTGTGGGTATAATCCGCTCCTGGGAAGTGGTCATACGGTGAAAAACTCCAAAAATGTGAGATATAGGTTACTAAAATGCAATTAATTGAAAATTCAGCTAAACTGACTTTCAATAATGCACAAATACCATTAAAATTCTATCATATTTTGCCGTTTTTGGTTGGGTGAAACCAATTTTTCTTTTTAACTAGTACGGTTTTCCTAGTGTCTAAATAGTTAGTTACTTCTTAGCAGAGTCCTTGCTGTTAAAAATTAGTTTGATTATTGGTTGGTAAATTCTCAAACAGGGGATTTAAAATTATTTTTTTTCGGCTTTGATTTGCTAGATTATTTATGAACAATTAGGCAAATATAAGAGATTGATTTGTTAAAATTACAGCAGGGAAACGAAAATAGGTAAATTTTATTTAGGGACTGATAAGCCAGGGATATTCAAAAATTTGTTACCAGATGAAATCAGCTTGCTTCACCTGTGCTTCTATATTGCTAAGGTGGAAAAATGCCTCTTTTGTTTACCCAGGGGAAACTATGTTACCGATAATTTATTCTGACGAATTCTTATTACACGATACTGGTTCATTTCACCCAGAACGTCCGCAACGCTTGAATGCCATTGTAGAAGCTTTGAAAAATGTGCCATTCGCTGACGAGTTAAAGTGGCAATTACCAACACCAGTAGTGGAAAGAGATGTGATGCCTTGGTTGCAAAAGGTACATTCTCAGGAACATATTGAAAGAGTGGAATTAATTGCCAAACGTGGTGGTGGATATTTGGATGGTGATACTCCGGTTTCTGCTTATAGTTATGATATTGCGTTGTTAGCGGTGAATGCTTGGTTGGATGGAGTCGATCGCGTTTTGGCAACAGAAGATCCGGCGTTTGTGTTGGCGCGTCCACCGGGACATCATGCAGAACGCGATCGGGGAATGGGTTTTTGTTTGTTTTCCAATGCGGCGATCGCAGCTTGTTACGCTTTGGAACAACCGGAAATTAAACGAGTAGCAATTTTAGATTGGGATGTGCATCATGGCAATGGTACACAAAACTTTGTCGAAGATCATCCTAAACTGGCTTATTGTTCGCTGCATCAGTTGCCCGGTTATCCGGGAACAGGTTACGCCAATGAACGAGGAGAATATAAAAATGTGTTAAATATTCCTATGTCTCCAGGTAGTGCTGTTGCAGAATATCAAAGGGCTTTTGAATCGGAAGTGATGCCATTTTTATCGATTTATCGCCCAGATTTGCTAATTGTTAGTGCTGGATATGATGCTAATGCTGACGATCCTTTAGCGAGTATTAATTTGCAACCTCATGATTTTGCCTTGTTTACAGAGTATTGCTTAAAGTTAACTCGACGGATTGTTTTTGGTTTAGAAGGAGGTTACGATTTAGTGGCTTTGGCAGAATCGGTGGTGGCAACAATTGAACAGTGTTTAGTTTAGAAAATTTGGCATTTTTATTGAGCAGAACTCATAACTAATCAACTAGGGAGGAGATTAAAGTGGTGAAGTATCAAGAAATTTTTGCGGTAGAGATTCCTAGCAAACAAACTCTAAGTCCAGAAGAAGCTGTGGTGGCGATCGTCATGGTAGCAGTTTACGCTAATGGTCAGCCTTCGGAAGCGGAAAGTGAGGAGGCAATTAATATTATCAATACTCAGGATATATTCGATAGTTACTCAGTAGATGAGTTTCAGGAGATGATCAATAAAATTACTAAACTTTTGAATGAAGAGGGGATCGGCGTTTTATTTAGAACCGCAGCGGAATCTATTACTGATGATTTAGGGGAAATTGCGTTTCAAGCAGTGGCAGAAATGGTGTTAGTCGATCAGAAAATTGATGAGGATGAGGAAAGTTTTTTGTCTCAGTTAGCTGAAGCTTTGGATATTTCTGAAGATGTGGCACAGGATATGATTGATGAGTTAATTGATGAGGAGGAAGAGGCGTTTTCTTAGAGGATGTTTGAAAAGGATTGGGCGGTTGAAACCGCAGCTATACAAACAAAGTCCGCCTACGCGGACTCTAATTTTTTAACCTGCGTCGGCAGGTTTTGTTTTTACTCAGATCTTGCACCATTCTCAACAAGCCTTGAAAAACCGGGTTTCTTGACGGAAAATTTAGGGTTTCAGGGTTAGCTATTTGCAAGAAACCCGGTTTTTAGCCTGGGTGCAAGATCTGAGTTTAGAGCCCGCAACTTTAAATCGCAGGGATGGTTATTTTAATCAGCAAAAATTCCCGCCAGATAGCTGACAAATTAAGTTTGTTAATCCTGGCTAATTTGCAGTGTTTAAGAATTGATAACCTGGAAAGCTGAAGAACTGAAAGTGCTGGAAAATAAGATTGGGTTATTTTTCAATTTAGGGGATTTAGAGGAATGAGTCAGGGCGATCGCACGCAGGGTAACACAGATGCAAATTACCGGAATTTGAAGCTGGTGGACGAAGCATTCAGAGAAGTTTTAGTTCCCGGACTTACGCCGTTTATTAAGCGTCGGATGAAGGCAAAGTATCGCCCAAACTGGTTGCAGCATAGAGAAGTTACTACGCGAAGTTACCACATTGTTGATGGCGACCTGAATTGGGGAGACCCTCAATTAATAATTGACCTATTATTGAATCATTGGAAAGAAGCTTTCTTTATCAAGGATAAGTTAGAGCGTTCTGAGTTGAACTTAGTCTATGAATTGAAGGAAGTAAGAAATGCTGTAAAGCACGAAAAGGCTGGGATGTTTACCGATGACTATACATGGCGATCGCTTGACAGTATTGCGCGATTACTAACTGCTATTCCCGATGATAAGGCAGCACGGGAAAAAGCGCAGGAAGCGGAGCGGCGAAAGGAAGAATTTCGATCGCGATCGCAGGGAGATAATCAAGTTGAAGAAAAGCCAGAACAGGTAGTTAACAATCAGCCAGCAGTTGTTGAATCATCCAAAGTAAATCATCAGTTTCAAGCGTTGATTGATGAAAAAACAGAGGGTTTTGTTGGGCGTGAATTTGTGTTTAAAGCAATAGAAAATTTTCTCGCAAGTCAGCCTAATGGTTACTTTATTGTTGAAGCAGATCCGGGTATGGGAAAAACTGCTATTTTAGCGGAATATGTGCGGCGGACGGGGTGCATAGTTCATTTCAATATTCGCTCTCAAGCTATCAACCGCACAGACCAATTTTTAGAAAGTGTTTGCTCCCAAATTATTTTGCGCTACAATTTAGGTTATCCGTCCTTAACACCTGAAATGACGCGAGATGGCAAGTTTTTTGCCAAGTTGTTAGAAGAAATTAGTGCGAAACTGAAAACAGGTGAACGGCTGGTAATTGCGATCGATGCACTGGATGAAGTAAATCAAACTGACTATTCTGGCGGAAATATCCTTTATTTACCTGTAACTTTGCCCAAGGGAGTTTATTTTGTTTTAACACAAAGAGCGATCGCTCTACCTTTAACTGTAAACACGCCTCCCCATCGATTTACGTTGATGCAGTATCAAGCCGAAAGTTTGCAAGATATCCAAACATATATTAGGCGAGAAATTGAAAAATCGCCACAGCTTAAGGTGTGGATTGATGGACAAAAGTTGGCGGGAGAAGATTTTGTTACTTTGCTTGCTGAAAAAAGCGAGAACAATTTCATGTATTTGAAGTATGTTTTGGAGGAAATAGAGCGGGGATTTTATCGAGATTTGAGTATTGATAATTTGCCGCAAGGTTTACAGGCTTATTATGAGGATCATTGGCGGCGAATGGGGATGATTGCTAAACCTTTGCCACGTCATAAAATTAAAATTGTCTATGTTTTGGCGGAAGCGCGTAAGCCTGTTTCTCGGCAGTTAATTTGCGATTTTACGGGTGAAGATGCGTTGACTGTTCAGGATGTGTTATACTCAGCACGGTCAAAGACCGTGCTTTCGTAGCTGACCATAATTCGTCGTTAATTGGTCTTTATGGAAAGTTTGAAATTTCCATGTAAGAAGGGAATCTAAATCTTGTTTATAAGTGACAGATGCGCTCGTCAGTAAATCAGATATGGCTAATTTAAAACCCGGAAAATCCGAATAATACTTGGAATATAAACATTTCTTTTTCACAAACTTCCATAACCTTTCTATCAAATTTAAGTTGGGTGAATAAGCAGGCAGATATAACATTTCAATAGATAAGGATTGCGCCAAATCTGACAC
>JBAVZX010000919.1:0-5886 GCA_049589015.1 Phormidium sp.
ATCAGATACTAATACCTTTAGAATTGACCTGCTGAATCAGTGGCCTTGGCTACGAAAATTCCTTCTTAGTCGTTGGTATCCCGAAGCAATTTGGGTAGTGATGATGGTAATTTTTGTCCCGATCACGATCGCAGGTTTCATCAGTCCTCAAGACCGCAGCAGTAACATCATCCTTAACTTATTTTGGGCTTGGTGGTGGCCTGTTTATTTATTTTTGTTTCCCTTAGTCGGTCGTCTTTGGTGTGCAGTTTGTCCATTTATGATTACAGGGGAATTGATTCGCCGACTCTCCCTGTGGATTTTCCCGCGAAAATTGCTACCTTGGCCTACAAAATGGTTAAATCGCTGGGGTGCTTATGTATTATTTGCGGGGTTTGTGATAATTTATCTTTGGGAAAAGCTTTGGGATTTACCCAATACCGCCTATCTTTCGGCTTGGTTACTGATTGCAATTACGGCTGGGGCAGTTATTGGTAGTTTAATTTATGAGCGTCGCCTCTGGTGTCGCTATTTGTGCCCGATTGGGGGCATGAATGGGATGTTTGCTAAACTTGCAATTGTGGAGTTGCGATCGACTCAACAAGTGTGCGGTAGTCAGTGTAGCACCTTCGGTTGTTTTAAAGGTAGTCCTGCCACTCCGGTTAATTTTACCGATGCTTTACCCACAGAAGGACAAGAAACAGAAGGCTGTCCTCTCTATTCCCATCCCGCCCAATTGCAGGATAATCGAGATTGTGTGTTGTGTATGACTTGTCTTAAAGCTTGTCCTAACCGTTCAGTGCAACTGAATTTAAGGTTTCCGACAGCAGATTTACTCGCACAGCATCAGGGATTTTGGGCAGAAGTGGCGCTATTATTGCTACTGTTAGGTGGAGCTTGTATGCACCATGCTGACAAAATTTTGAGCCTGGTTGGTTTGGGGGATTTAGCGATCGATTCTGAGCATTTACTGATTGCTTTGCCTGTAGTTATTTTACTTTTAAGTATTCCAGCAATTTTAACTTATTTAACTCATGCGATCGCTCATGTTTTCGATAGTCGTCTCCCCAATTACCTAACAGTTATTTACGCCTATCTTCCCTTTACTTTGGGAGCCAACCTTACCCATTATATTCCATCAGGAATCACAGAAGCGGGGCAAATTCTCCCTGTTTTGGCTCGAACTTTGGGTTATAGCGGCAATGGTTTACCTACCCTTACCTGGAGTCCTGATGTTGCTGCCTTTCTTCAAGGTGTAATTCTGCTTTCTAGTCTGGCTTTTAGTGCTTATTTTCTCATGCGAATTACCCAAAGTTCTTGGCTGAGTAATTTGCCGCATTTACTGTTATTAACTGCCATGACTATTGCCTGTTTTTGGTTGATGGTCTAGACTGAATTTCTTAATTTTATTTCTTTCTTTATTACCTAAAACATAATGCGTATTCACACCAACATTACTGAAGTCATTGGTTGTACATCTCTGGTAAAACTTCAGCGATTGCCTCAACAATCTGGCTGCCTTGCAGATATTGTCCTGAAACTTGAAGGGATGAATCCAGCCAAATCAGTAAAAGATCGAATTGCCGTGAGTATGATTGCCACAGCAGAAAAAGCCGGACTAATTCAACCTGGGATCTCAACTATTGTAGAGGCGACATCTGGTAATACAGGTATTGGGTTAGCAATGGTATGTGCGGCTAAAGGGTATCGATTAATTCTGACTATGCCGGAAAATATGAGCCGGGAACGCCAACAAATTGTGCAAGCTTATGGTGCAGAAGTGATGCTAACTCCGGCAGTATTAGATATGGCAGGTGCGATCGCTCTAGCTAATGAATTATTAGCTTCCACCCCTAATGCTTTCTCTCCTCAACAATTCAGCAATCCCGCTAATCCCAAAATTCATTATGAAACTACCGGGCCGGAAATCTGGCGCGATACAGATGGTAAAATCGATCTATTGGTGACAGGAGTTGGTACAGGCGGTACTTTGACTGGAGCCGGACGTTATCTCAAACAGCAAAAACCCGAATTGCAAATTATCGCAGTAGAACCTGTTACCAGTGCTGTTCTGAGTGGTAAATCCCCCGGACTTCACAACCTGCAAGGAATTGGTGCTGGCTTTATCCCCGATGTTCTCCGCGTTGATTTGATTGATGAGGTAATCACTGTTACCGATGAACAGGCTTACGACTTAGGGCGAAGATTAGCCAGAGAAGAAGGTATCATTAGCGGTATTTCAACGGGTGCGGCGCTTTATGCTGGATTGGAGGTAGGAAAGCGATCGCAAAATCAAGGCAAACTGATCGTTATCGTTCAACCTAGTGCAGGTGAACGCTATCTCAGTACTCCCTTGTGGGCTTAACTTTGCGGTAATTAAATTTATTTAGCAGCCCGAAAAACCTGTTGTGCAGTCAGATTCAATTCAGGAAAAGTTGGTGATATGATGTTTTGCTCACCTTTGAATTGACTAATGAATTGACTAACCTGGTACTCCCTCTCAATTAATTCGTAAACTGATATAGTCGATTCTTTGGGATTACCGATAAAATTCCGTCCTCCCAAAGCAGCATAGTCAACAATCCAATATTCAGGGATACCCATTTCTTTGTAATCAGCACGTTTTTTATAATAATCGTCACGCCAATTGCTGCTGACAACTTCAATAATTAGTTTGACTGACTCAGCATTCTCAATAATTGATTCGGTTTCCCAACGTGGTTCATTAGCTATGACTTCTTGATTTAAAACTATAATGTCTGGTTCGTAACCTGATTTTTCGTTACTAGTTTTGACAATAGATTCTCTGGGAATTGTCCAACTTCCCCGCTTGCCAATTTGGATGATATTCAGAACTAATTCTTCGATGAGAAAACCAGTTACATTTGAATGTTTCCCTGTAGGTTTTGGCATCTCGACAATTACTCCATCATGCAGTTCATAGCGGATTTCTGTATTGGGATACCACTGGATAAAATCATTAAAGCTTACTGGTTGAGTTAAGACTGGAACCATGATTCACTTTTTCTGGGTGTTTAGCATATTTTAGCTGGATACTGATGAGCGATCGCAGACCATCTCATCTAATAAAACAAACCGCCCCCGAAAAACGGAGACGGTTTGTATTTAACTTTGATATTCAGCCTAACTTAGGCTTCTTTGCTGAAAAAGGCTTGAACTTGAACTAGGGCATATTTACCGATATTGTAAACAGCCCAACCGCCTGCAACTGCCAAAGGTGCTAATACAACCATTACGCGCCAATCCATAGTTTGTTTCCCCTCTTTTAAAGTTTTATGAAGCAGCTTTCATCTTTAATTTATATTTTGCGATCAACTGAGCAAAATTTCCAGACCCTCAACAAATTTTTATGGTAAAAGCGGGGGAGGAAAACCCAAATCTGTGCCTTTGCCAGCGTGAACCAAAGCCAACTTATGATAACGTTGGGCGTGGACGATTAATTCCTCAGCTTCTTCTTTTGAAACTTCGCGGACTCGTTTACCTGGGACACCGACGACTAAAGATAATGGCGGAACATCTTTAGTTACAATAGAACCTGCGCCAATTAAACTACCTGCGCCGACTCTGACTCCATCTAAAATGACTGCGCCAATGCCAATTAAACAACCGCGTTCGATGTAAGCGGAATGGACTACTGCCCGGTGTCCAACGGTGACATGATCTTCTAAAATTGTTGGTAGTCCAGGATCGCCGTGCAAAATTGCCCCATCTTGAATATTTGTAAACTCACCAAGGGAAATTTTTTCCACATCGGCGCGAACTACGGCGTTGTACCAAATGCTTACGCCCGATTCTACTTTTACCCAACCCATAACTGTGGCATTGGGGGCGATAAAAGCGGCCTTTGACAAATTGGGTGTAGGCCAATAGGATGACAAATTAGGGAATAAGGGATTGATATTTTCCACAATCTGCGATCGTTCCTGATGAAATGCCTGTATAACTTATGTCAGCTATCTTAAATCGAGCCAGAGAACTCCAGCTATAGTAATTACTGACCGTAGGGAGACATTCTTAAGTAATTCATATTAGGATTAAATTGGCAATTGAATCGAGTCTGATCACGAAAACCAAGTGCAAGGGACTCTTTCAATGCCAAATACTTAAGTACGGTAGGGCATACCGGATTTCAAGCCTGTGGAGAGTGAGTAAGACTGGTTAATGTAAACATTAAAAAGCATCACTCGATGAATCAGGAATCCCCCGCTAATTCTTATACAATGTAGCGGTGGGAGTGTCAAAATATAGCCACTGGTACCCATTCCACCGCAAAAAATGTTAATACTCACTTCATGATTAGCCCAGCGTTGCAATACCCAATATTTGGCCCCGATATTCAGTGTCCCCACTGTCGTCAGATTATTCCGGCGTTGACACTGACGGATACTTATTTGTGTCCGCGTCATGGGGCTTTTGAGGCGAACCCAACGAATGGGGAACTCGTTCATCTGCAATCTGGTCGTCAATGGCGGCGGTGGAATAATGAGTGGTATCGTCAGCATACTCATCCTGATGGGATTAGGTTTGAAATTCACGAGGCGCTCGATCGCTTGTATACTCAAGGTTATCGAGCAACTAGAGTGATTATTGCCCGTCGCTACCAAGAATTGATTAGTGGTTATTTGGAACGGAGCACTCCTTGGCGGGGACAGTCGGACTCTTCTCGACCTAGACTTTACGGCTTACCTGTAGATTTTAGTCCTGACCCGGAAGAGGAACCCTGCTGGGAAGTAATTAATTTTGATTTGGAAAAGGAACCCGGTGTTCCGGTGCGCTATCCTTATTACCGATTGTTTGAGTAGTTAATTGTTGACAGTACCCAGTCCCGCAATATGCACCATGCTTCGATTCGGACTGCTAATATACATAGAGCGATCGCATTTTACGAACAGCTAGGTTTCACAGTCTGCGAACGCTTCACCACAGGTTACACCCTAGCTTGTTGGATGGAAGGTTTAGGGGGACGCATCGAATTAATTCAAATTCCCGAACCTCACCCAGCGCCAGATGCCTTTGGTGATGAACATTACGTGGGATACTACCATCTATCTTTTGATTTAACAGAGTCTACCACTGATTTACCCAGTTGGTTATCATCGTTAAAAGAACGGTTTGCAGAAGCTTCCCACCAACAACCGGAACAGGTTTCCCCCCTGAAAGTGCTTTTAGAACCCACCCAGCAAATAATCGGGAATCAAGTTTATGAAGTAACATTTATTGCTGATGCTGATGGATTACCCTTAGAATTTATTAGAGTTCTGAGTCCTTCCTCACCGTCAACTGGTTAATAAGAAATATTAAAACAATCAGGAATTTCCTAGCTAAGAGACGAGATACTGCTTCGGGAAACCAAGAAAGAGGCATAAAGTTGGTAAAATGCTGATCTGTTACCTATAAAAACTACCGGGAGAATTCTATTTACCCTGTATTGTGACAAAGTAGCTTCTACCAAATCAACAGATAGGCTATTGCTTAATTCAACCAACAACAAAATGTATTTTTCGCCAAATAAATTATGTCTCTTTCATCATTGTGGCGTAAATATCGCCTGTTCGGATTAATTTTTAGTCTTGGTCTGGGAACAACATTAATGTTCGCCAGCGTTGCAACTTCTACCCAATCTACTATTAGTTTCGACTTGCCAACCCCAAAATTTAAACCTAACCTTGAATTAGCACTTAATACTCCCCCGCAAGCACCTAATTTAACCGAAAATGTTCGCCAAACTGTACTAGAAAACGGTTTAACAGTTTTGACGAAAGAAGTAAATACAGCACCTGTGGTTACAGTGCAGGTTTGGTATAAAGTAGGGTCTCGAAATGAAGAACCAGGAGTCAACGGTGTTGCCCATCAATTAGAACATTTGTTATTCAAAGGCACAAAGGA
>JBAVZX010000920.1:0-3633 GCA_049589015.1 Phormidium sp.
GTTTATATGTTGTCTTTATCTCCCAGTCTCCAACAAAGACTCGCAACACCTTTAAAAATTGGCACTTTTGAAGTTAAAAGTCGGGTGCTACAATCACCTTTATCCGGTGTTACTGATTTGGTATTTCGGCGTTTAGTACGTCGCTACGCCCCAGATTCAATGATGTACACCGAAATGGTGAACGCCACAGGTTTACATTATGTGAAACAATTACCTCAAATTATGGAGGTAGACCCAGGCGAACGACCAATTAGTATTCAATTATTTGATTGTCGTCCAGATTTTTTAGCCGAAGCAGCTATTAAAGCAGTGGCAGAAGGGGCCGATACAGTAGATATTAATATGGGTTGTCCTGTTAATAAAATCACCAAAAATGGGGGTGGTTCTTCTTTATTAAGACAACCAGAAGTTGCAGAAGCAATTGTCCGAGAAGTTGTTAAAGCTGTGAATGTTCCAGTAACAGTTAAAACTCGCATTGGTTGGTCAGATAAAGAGATAACTATTTTAGAGTTTGCTAAACGGATGGAAGATGCTGGGGCACAAATGATTACTGTACATGGTCGGACTCGTGCTCAAGGTTATACGGGTCCTGCCAAATGGGAATGGATTCGCAAAGTTAAGGAAGTTTTGTCGATTCCGGTAATTGGAAATGGCGATATTTTTTCTGTGGAAGCTGCGGTTCGTTGCTTGTCAGAAACGGGTGCAGATGGGGTAATGTGTTCTAGAGGAACGCTAGGTTATCCTTTTTTAGTTGGCGAAGTTGACTACTTTTTGAAAACGGGAAAACTCAAGGAACCACCAACAGCAATTGAACGGTTAGAATGTGCTAAAGATCATTTAAAAGCATTGTGGGAATATAAAGGAAAACGGGGTATTCGCCAAGCTAGAAAACACATGACTTGGTATGCTAAAGGTTTTCCCAATGCTTCGGAGTTGCGCGGACAATTGAGTGTAATTGAAAGTTTAGATCAGGGTTTAGAGGTGATAGATAAAGCTATTGATTATCTGCAAAGTCTTGGTGATGCAGCTAATTGGCAATTATCAGAAAACGACTCTCAGTTAGTGACAATTTAAAATTTGTTCACTGAACTGCTGGCAAGAATACAAGAGGTTGAGTAGGTTGAAACTGTGCGGAAGCATCACCCGCAAAGACAGCGCCATCTGTTAGCGTCAGTTTTTTGATCGGAGATCCTGCGGTGAAATTGAGATTAGCCAAGTTGACCCAGAAAACGTTAGGACTACGGGTTGATTCAAAGAAATACCGCTTGTTCGTTTGATCGGCAACTGTTCTCCAAATAGTGGAAGATATGTTGGGTTGATTGGGAGTTGTAATGCCAAGTGGAACAGATACATTACGCATTACCGAGAACACGCTAGCGGCTGCTTCTATAGAATTTGCGGTTTTTGGAATGGCGTTGACATAAAATGAGGCACGAACAAACCGATCTGCCGCCCGATTCGTTCCTGGAAGCATGACAGTACCACCAATATCTTTCCAATAGGTATTGAGAGCTAGCTGCTGATCAAAAACAGGGCTGTTGGTCATGACTTGATAATCACGACTGTGGTGAATCATTAATTTGCCGTCAACATATTCAAAAATCGCTGAATCGCCAGTTGCGTCTGAAATTGCTAGGTGAACCGTTCCAGCTTTACCATCGGGAGATTCTACGGGAATGATATAAAAAGTCTCACGCTGCACCGCTGCCACCGCCTCTGCTACAGTGGCGTAGTTGTCTAGCATATACTGCGCCCATAGGGAAAGAGACATGGGTTTGCGTGAATCATTGGTGGTGGGAGTGGGGTAGGTTGTCTCTGTGAGATAAAGCATATTTGCGACTAATCCGCGCTCATTCATGCCGTCTGCGATCGCAATATCCCAAACTCCTGCCCCAACGCTGCCATATTTGGATGTCCATCGAATGGAATTTGGCCCAGCAGCCCCATTGCGCTCAATGCCTCGCGGAAAAGCCCAGAGATTGGTAGACATATCACTAAGCCAATCCATACTACGCCCGGTAACCACCAAATTTTCCGACCCCAAGTAAACTGCACGAGTGCAGGCAAGGGCGATCGGCATCTGCATCAGCCCGATCAACGTAGCCGCCAGTGAGCCTGTCAGAGCATGATACAACCAATTCAACGAGGTTTCTAGCATTGTAGAAGTTTTCCTGTACACCATTTATTTATTTTTCGGTTAAACTCCAAACACCATCATCCCATTTGTTTTCTAATTCTTCAGCGTGTGTCAGCCAGTATTGACAACGTTCTAAATACATCTCAGATGCTTTATCCTTCATTTTTCTGGTGTTCAGTTCTTCGACTATTTTGCTAAATTCATTTTGTGCTAATCTAAACTCCTTCTGCAAGTAATATTTTCGACCTTGCTGGTAAACTTCAATCTGTTGTTTTTTCCAGTCAGGAATTGAACCTATATTTTGTGTGAGACAGACTAATTCAAAAATTGAGACGGGTTGATTTTTACCTTTAACACGAATGTAATCTAATTCTCGGCAATAGATTTCTGAGTTACATTTTCTAAAGGTATATTCGCTGATAATAATATCGCAGCCATATTGTTTACTGGCACTTTCTAAACGGGAACCTAAGTTAACACCATCACCGATCGAAGTAAGTTCCATCCGCTGTGAAGAACCAATATTACCGCTAATTACTACGTCGGAATTTATGCCAATACCAATTCTAATTTCCGGCAAATTATTCTGGCGGCGATTTTCATTAAATTGAGCTAAACGGACGCGCATTTCCAAGGCGGTCTTTGTTGCCATTAAAGCATGATCTTCCAAGGGTACAAAAGCACCAAAAACCGCCATGATAGCATCACCAATGTATTTGTCTAATGTGCCTTTATGTTGAAAAACAGCTTCTACCATTAACTCAAAGTATTCATTCAGCATGTGTACCACTTCTTCGGCTTGCATACTTTCAGTTAAAGTGGTGTAACTGCGAATATCTGAGAAGAGAACGGAAACTTCTTTGCGATCGCCTCCCATCTTAAAATCATCGCCTCTAGCTAGCAATTGTTCCGCTACTTCTTGAGTCATGTAACGATACATTGTACTCTTCAATCGCTTCTCATGACTAATATCTTCCATTACCACTAAAGCACCGCGAACTTTGCTAGCATCATTCACATCTAAGATGGTATTTATCGAGAGATTGACACTGTGTTTTTCTTTATTAGTTGACTGTAAAACTTGGTCTGGATAATACTGTTGACGCTTTCTCTGTTCAACTGCTTCTAAAGCTCCTTGGAACCAAGAATAGAATTTATTATCCTCTTCTGGTTTGTGTTCTTCTTGATTGAGTCCTTCTAGTTTTAGTCCTTCTGTTTTTAGTCCTTCCTTACCACATATTTTCACTAAATCCCAAGCACTTTTCCCTTCCACTTTTTCATTTTCACTCAAGCCTAACAATTTTCTAGCACTTTCATTGGCAGCAATTATACAACCTGCTTTGTCCGTAGAGAGCACTCCATTCGACAAACTGCGGAGAATATCTCGCTGCATTTGCTGTTGTTGTTTGACTTCATCAAATAGCTTGGCATTTTGCAATGCTACACCAGCTTGAATATTAAAAATTTGCATGAATTCTTGGTCGGTGCGATTAAAA
>JBAVZX010000921.1:0-1553 GCA_049589015.1 Phormidium sp.
CCCCAACCCCCCTTAATAAGGGGGGCTAAGAAAGAGCCAGACTTGTAACTAGCAACTTGAGTTAGATAAGCTTTGCCAAGCACAGGTAATCTTTCGGCAAAACCCGCCCCTACAAACTCACCTACAAACTCAAGACTTTCCAGAGTTCCAAGGTTGAGCGACTGCTGTCAAAATGTTTAAAGGGCCAGTTTCTATAAGCAATTGTTTTTGCTCTTGATTTTTCACTAATAAAGCGCCAGCAAAACCTAAAGAATTAATGGAAATACCTTGAAAAAACTCTTGCGATCGCGGTACGATCATCATCCATTCTCTAGTTGCTAATAAATTGTACGCACCGTTTGGGCGATCGCCAATTTTTTCCGAATCATTTAATAAACCCACCGCTTTTTGCAAATTCAAATAACTTTTAAGCGTCATTTCCGCAGCCACATCAGGCAAGTTAATCCAACTGGGATCAAACTTAGCTATACCATGCACAAAAGGTAAATTAGGAATTATGCCTACACCTGCCTCGAATTTAGCAGTTTTTAGTAGAGGTGCGATCGGCATTTCCTCTCCATCATCAACCAAAGGCAAAGGAACTAACTGCAAATGCTTATGTCGTTGACTAGCCCCCGCAATACTTCCAGAATTGTAAAAAGCCAACCCATCAATTTCAGCCAAAGCCAACCACATCGCCTGAAAATCTGCCAAATCTAGCCAGCTTTCCTGTTCCACAAAAGCACGGGTAACTATTAACAAATGATGATCCACAACATTAAACTTATTCAGCAAACATACATGAGTATCGGAAATATCTGCCACAAATAAATCTTCCTCATAAGGTAAAAAAGGATTAAACTCTTTTTCAGTTTTTGCAGAAGAATTAGCGGCATCTTTCCGTACCAAATTAGTTAAAATTCGCACCAAAAACCGAATTCCTCCCTGTTCCACAAACTCATAATTAGTGGGAATACTTTCTAATGCCCCGCACTTAAGAGCATACTCAGTCTGTTCTACCAAGCGTCTCCACAAAATACTCGATTCCTGCTTTGGCTTTGCTTCCGACATAGTTAAAAAAATTACTCCAGTATATTTATGTATTATAAGTCACATTAATTTTGGCGACTGATATCTTAACTTTATCTAACCTTTACAAAAGTGGCTTAGAATAGTAGAGTTTTTTAAAGAAACCGTAAAGTTGCACCACCAATAAGCAGTCAATTACACGGATAGCCCAACTCCAAACTTTGGAGACTGTGCTAGAACTACGTATATACACTGAAGCAAACCTACTCTAGATTATGTGCAACTCGTAACAAATCAGTAAAATCCAGGTTTAAAAAATCCGAAACAAGACGGTTGTTTTTTGAATCTAGATATATATGCGGAACTTACTCCCGCAAAATTTGGTAGAGATTCAAACTTTTCAGCTAATAAACCATGCTTAAACAAGCAGAGGAACTTGTAACCATTCACCTGCCTAAAGGCGAGGGGCTTTATCCCGATCCAAACACTACCAGCGTTAAAGGTGCTTACTCATGTTTTTCTCGGAATTTCAGGCGAGGTTACGG
>JBAVZX010000922.1:0-2429 GCA_049589015.1 Phormidium sp.
GTTGATAGAAAAGTTGTAGTTCTTTGCGTTCCCAAGCATAATGAAAATCTGCTACTAATTGCAAATCTTGCGAAAATTCATGTCCGAAAAGTGGGCGAGTATAAATAGTACAACGATTGCCTCCTTCACGTTTGGCAGAACTTAGGGCAATGCTGGCTTGTTTTTGCAATTCTTCTAAGTTGGCAGCTGTTGGGTAAAAGGCAATGCCGATGCTACTTGTGAGGGGAATTAATTTACCATCCAAATCAAAAGGTTGAGCAATTAATTTTAGTAAATCTTCCGCGATCGCAGTTACTTGTTCCTGGTGATTAACTGCTGGTAAAATCATCACAAATTCATCACCAGTGATTCTCACTACGCCTGTGGCTGCAACTCGGTTACTAAATGAAGTTAATCTTTGTGCCAGTTTTTGGAGGATTAAATCGCCGTTGGCATAACCTAATATATCGTTAATTCGGCTGAATCTATCTAATCCTAAAAGTAAGAAACCGACTAATCTATTAGTTCTGTCAGATTGGGCGATCGCCTGATTTAAATAACCCTCATCTCCCGGCAAAGCCGATTGATTTGGCAACCCAGTTAAAGCATCAAAATTTTCTAAATGTTCTACTCTTTCAGTAACTTGTTGCAACTTTTGATTTTGTTGCGCTACTCGATTTAATCTGGCAGTAATTGCTTCTAATAATTCTTTCGGAGTAAAGGGTTTAGTAATATAATCATCTGCACCTAAATTCATCCCTAAACGTAAATCTACGCGATCGGATTTAGCAGTCAAAAAAATGAAAGGAACATCAGCACTAGCGGGATCTTGGCGTAACTCTGCAATCACACTATAACCATCCATTTCTGGCATCATAATGTCACAAAGTACTAAATCAAATTTAGTTTGCCGAGCCAATTGTAAGCCCATTTTCCCATTTTCAGCTACCGTTACCTCAAAATCTTGAGTTTCCAGAAATTCTTGTACATTTTCCCGGATGTCGGCAGTGTCTTCAATAAGTAAGATTTTTTTCATGTTGCACCTTTTATCTTCTTCAACAAATTTAGGGTTTGCGTACTATTACGAGGTACAAAAAGCCTTGTACTGACAACAACAGTGACATTCTCTGACTGTAATGCTATAATTAAAGTTTGTATCTGCTGTTTCGGTTGCTGTAAATTTTGCAGTTTTGGAATTAATTCCGAGTAGTCAAACTCATCATTAACAAGATCTCGCTCAATCTGTTCGAGATTTTCGTATTTATCGGCTAAAAATGCTTTGATATCTTCATTCATAAATACTCAGGAATAAAGCCGTCAAATCACTTATGTAAATAATTTATTCGCCTCAGCAAAGCTTTCCGCTTTGTCTACTGTCATTTAAATTCATTATATAAGACAAACAAAATAGTGTATTTCAGCCTTTAAGTGGAGGATTAATTAGTTTCAGTATTAACACTGAAAATTAAAAGACTCACTAAAGTAGTCTCACTCAAGGTTAATCAAAATAACTATGTTAGAACTAGTTTGTAGGACTCAGATTAATTCAAAATCATCAATTCAAAATTGAAAAATCATAAAAAATAAGCTGTAATTAGCCATGAACAGCATCGAAAAATTAGGGAAAAAATTTACCGTTCTCGATCGCATACCCATTGGTATTTGCGTACTGCGAGAAGATTTTGTCGTAATTTATTGGAATCATTGCTTAGAAAAATGGACACAGATTCCAAAACAGGAAATTATTGGTACTAATATTACTACCTATTTTCCTCATTTAGGTCAACCGAAATATACTAGCCGTCTCCAGAAAATTTTTGCCGGAGGCTCACCAATAATTTTCTCTTCACAACTCCACAAACATCTAATTCCCGCTTACTTACCTAACGGAAAATTGCGAGTTGAACATACCACCGTTACTGCTGAACCTGCACCTGAAGGAGGTTACTATGCTTTACTCTCTATTCAAGATGTTACTAAGCTTACCCAAAGAGTGCAAGACTACCGCACGATGAGAGATCGGGCACTAGCAGAAGTGGAAGAACGGCAACAAGCAGAAGCAGCATTACAACAAGCTAAAGACCAACTACAAGCAGTTTTAGATGCTGTCCCTGGCTTAGTTTCTTGGATTAGTTCAGACTTAAAATATATCGGTGTAAATCAACATTTGTGTGCCACTTTTAAGCAAAATCCAGAAAGTTTTGTCGGCAAAGAACTGGGGTTTTTAGAAAGTAGCTTTGACTTTGCTAAATTTATGACTTCTTTCATGGGTAGTTCCCAAAAAGCTGCTCACCAAATAATTGATTCACGAATTAATGGTAATATCAAAAATTACTTAATTGCTGCCCAAAAGTATCAGCAAGGTCAAGCTGCTGTAACGGTAGGAATTGATATTACCGAACAAAAACAGATAGAGCAGAAACTTAAGGCATCTTTACAAGAAAAGGAAG
>JBAVZX010000923.1:0-1711 GCA_049589015.1 Phormidium sp.
ATCCAGTACAAGTGATTAAAATAGATTTTGGAAATTTAAGTCGGTAACTTAAAAGGTAAATACAGAAATTTACTTTGAGGCAAAATCGTGTTGTGTAAAATAGTTCTCAGCGAAACCAAATAACAAAAAGGTTCTTTTATTCCTGTGAATTCTCCAGACGATATCTCGGAACAGTCTTTCTCTCCGAAACGTAGAAGGGGTGTTATCCTAAGTACTCAGGGATGGCAGCGTCTACAAGCAGCAGAATATTTATCAACTGCCAGAAAAAATCGTGGAAATCCTTACACTTTAGAACAATTAAGCGATCTGACAGGTATTAGTGCCAAAACCTTAACTAAAGTGCGCCGTCGGCAAAATCCCGTAGATCAACTAACATTAACGGAATACTTTAAAGCTTTTGAACTTTTTTTAGAAGACGACGACTATATTAGTCAAGAATCAGAGGAAGAAAACTCTCAGTCAAGTTTGGCTACTTTGCTGCAAAAACCTTTGAAAGGACAACTAGCATTAGACTCTCCATTTTATATTTATCGCCCTCCTGCTGATAAATTATTGTTAAGAGAAATTATGCAGCCAGGGGCTTTAATTCGGATTCGCGCCCCCCGACAATTTGGCAAAACTTCTCTAATTGCTAAAGCAATAAGTCACGCCGAAGAAAATAACTTTCGCATAGCGGTAGTAAGTTTACAATTAGCAGATAGGGAAGTTTTGGAAAATTTAAATCTATTCCTTCAGTGGTTGTGTGTAATGGTAAGTCGCAGTTTGGGCTTACCGAACAATTTAGAAGAATATTGGAGTCAGATGTTTGGTAGTACCTATAGTTGCAATGATTATTTTGAAAGCTATTTGTTACCTGCTGCGGAAACTCCACTACTTTTAGTATTAGATGAAGTAAATTTGCTGTTTGATTATCCGAAAATAGCGGCTAATTTTTTTGGAATGTTGCGGGCTTGGTATGAGCGATCGCGACACAGCAAACACAGCGATCAATTATGGCAAAAACTCCGGTTAATTATTGTTTACTCCACAGAGGTATTTTTACCTTTAAATGTACATCAATCTCCCTTTAACGTCGGGCTATTAATTACCTTACCTCCCTTTACTGAAGCACAAGTAAAAGAACTGGTAGTCTGCTACGGATTAACACCACCAGAATTTTATGCTCAAGAATTAGTTAAATTACTAGGTGGCAATCCCTACCTCACTCAACTAACACTCTTTTACTTAAGCCAACAAAACTTTACCCTCAAGCAAATAATCGAAACTATACTCACTCCTGAAAGTATTTTTGATCCTCATTTGCGTCAACAATTAGGATACTTAGAGAACTATCCAGAGTTAGAAGAAGCTATCCAAGAAGTAGTTTCCCATCCTCATGGAATTGAACTGCACCCAATCAAAGCTTTTAAACTCCAAGGATTAGGAATAATTAGTTTTAAAAACCGACTAGCAATTCCTAGCTGTCAATTATATCAAACCTATTTTAGCCAAGTTTTAAAATGATTGCCAGTTCTCATGATAACTATCAAGTTGGTGGTAGTCTGCCTTTTAATGCTCCTACTTATGTTCAAAGACAGGCAGATGAAGCATTATTTGCCGGACTGTTGCGCGGGGAATTTTGCTATGTTTTTAATGCCCGACAGATGGGGAAATCTAGTCTGCGAGTGCAAACTACTTATCGTTTAGAAAAAACCGGAATTCGTTGTGGAGT